>USOQ01000055.1 GCA_900556395.1 Candidatus Segatella caccae
ATGTCATATCAGAGTTTTGCTTGTTTATTTTTGCAACACTAAGATAAGTGAATTCTTCGACATGGCAAAATCCTAGGTCGCTCGGCTCTGCCGCTTGCCAAAGCAAGAGCTTTCTGTTGCTCAGGTACTTAAAAAGTTTAATTTATAATAGTGTAGCGGAATTAAGGTAGAATAAGAAATGATGACGATAGAAGATATAAAAAAACTGATAGCCAAGGACGAAACCCGTACACTTGAACTCAAGAAGACAACGGGTGAGTTGGTGAAAGGAATGGAAACAGCCTGCGCTTTCCTAAATTCAGATGGTGGATGGTTGCTCTTCGGTGTGACTCCTTCACTGAAAATTGAAGGGCAGATGGTGACGGATAACACCCGGAAAGAAATTGCCAATGCCTTGCGTAAGATAGAACCTGCCATTGATGTGGAGGTGAAGTATATCGAGCTTCCTGATAAGCCCGACTTTTATGTGGTGGCTATCTACTTGGATGCTACCAACTTCAAAGACGGCCCTTACTCCTATGATGGACGTGCTTATTACAAAGTGGAAAGCACCACAGCCGCTATGCCACGCTTGATGTACGAAGAACGGTTGAAGTTAAGCAACCCCCGCAGATTTAGCTGGGAGAACCGTCCCAATGCCGACCTTGGTATAGACGACATTGATACCGAACAAGTTTACCAAGCACTCCATGATGGTATTACGCGTTATCGCATTCATGCTTCGGCTATGACACTCAATGATCCGCTTGTCATCATGAACAAATTAGGTGTAGCCCGCAAGGACGGTACCTTGACCAATGCTGCAAACGTGTTGTTTGGTAACGACCCCACCTCTCATCACATCCAGTGCAAAATCAAGTTGGCACGATTTGAGGGCAAAAACAAACAGGAGTTTCGCGACCAAACGGTTTGTGAAGGCAACCTCTTTAGCCAATATAAGGCCACTATGGATTTTTGCTTGAAGCATCTTAACTTGTCGGGACGTATGGACCGACGTGTGCGTGAGGAACGCCTTACCGTGCCTTTTGAGGTGGTCAAAGAGGCCTCCATCAATATGCTCGTACACCGTACATGGGATGCGGAAAATGCAACGCCCAGTGTGGCCATTTATGATGATCGAATGGTGTTTCAAAATCCCGGTCATTTTCCTATAGGCTATACATGGCAAGATTTTCTTGACAATCAAGTGGGTTCGCTCCCAGAGAATCCGACGATAGCTAATGTGTTTTATCGCAGTGGCTTGATGGAGTCATGGGGACGAGGCATTGGCCTTATCATGCAGAAGTGTGAAGAGGCGGGACTACCCCAACCTATCATCGACGTGAGTGTTTCGTTTGTCAATTTGACCATTTACTTTGCTCAGAGTTTAGAAAGTGGAGACAATATGACAAATGTCCCTCAAAATGTCCCTCAGGATGTCCTTCAAGATGTCCCTCAGGAAATTCTATCTCAATTGTCTGAAAGACAGATAGAAATACTCAAAATGATAAAGAATAATCCAAAGGTAACTCGTGAAGAAATGTCTCTCAAAGTCAATAAGTCCTCAAAAACTGTTGCGCGAGATCTTGATGAGATACGAAAGTTTTTGAAAATCGAGTTTGTAGGTACTCCATCTGATGGTATGTGGATAATTGCTAAAGAGTAAATGCTATGGCAGAATCAAATAAAGACAAAATACAGAAAGTGCTCAGTGAGCAGTTCAACAAGTATCGTTACATCTTCTGGTACGATGCTGAAGGCGCGATGGAAGAGCTGGTCATCGGTTTAGCTGTGGAGGGCGTGGAAGTACTCACGCTTTCGCACAACGCCTTCTCGCTGAAACATCGCATCGTAAATGGCAATCAGCCGGAGCGTGGATTCCTGATTTACAGCCGAGAGGCAGAGCCAACGAAGGAGAACAACTGGCTGCTTGACCTGCAAATGTAAGGCATGAAGTTTAGTGCCGACATGGCTTCGCTCTACGCTACGGAGTGCAATATCCCCATATATATGAAAGCAGCCCATTCTCGTGATGAGAGTGGGCTGCTTTCTGCATTCGTTCAGCTTTCAAATTCTAATAACCAGGGTTTTGTGTAATCATAGGATTGGTAAACATTTGGTTTTGTGGCAATGGCCATAACAGCTGATATGTTTGTGAACTTGTCAAACCAAGGTATGATTCACCCAAGTTGTTGCGTCTAATGAATGACAGGAAGAAAGGAGTTTGCGTCTTATAGCGTAATGTGGCTATAGCCTTGAGAACATCCATTTTATCCACACTTACACTCTTCTTATTGCAATATTCATCAATGTATTGATTGGCTTGCGAAGTCTTGTTGTTGTGATAATAACATTCGGCCAATGAAAGTATTACATCCTTATAGTCTAAGCAAGGATGAACATTTTCACCGCTTCTTGTCTGTACCTTAAATCCTAATATACATTCCGAATTATTCATGTAACTCGGTAAGCTATTGCTTTCAAGGCTATAAAATCCATTGCTAATAACCTTTTCAAGAAGAGATTGAGCCTCACCATAGTTCTTCTGATTCATATAGACATAAGCAAGGATGACACGAGCGACATCTTTTGAAACGAAAAGCAAATCATTGGCATTATCCAAAGAGATATTTCTCTTTTCATCCAAAGAAGGCATAGCTTCTTTCAGTGTCTTTGCTAATTGTGATAGCAATGCTTGCTCTTCAGTTCTTGCAACATATGGCATATCCATACCAAATTCGGTTATATATGGTACGCCACCCCAATATGCTGACATCGCATAATAAGCCAAGGCAAAGTATGTATTCAGATATTCTTGATAACAACCAAGCGCAGAAGCATCTGCTTGCTTTATGCGACTCATTAACTGAAGCGCAGAGTAAAACTTTTGCCATGATCCTGATATAGTTCCATTATTTGAGTCAAATGGCGTATGATTTGTCTGAATTGCATATTCACCTTCCAATCTAAGCACGTTTGCCATTGCGTCACGAAAGTAACCTACCGATGTTAGAAAAGCAGAAGCTCCATTTTGTCCAAGATTAACTCGGTCAGACTTCATATTAGGATTGCCTTCTTGTATAATGGTTATTTCAGCGGCTTGTTTTCCTCTAGCATTGAACAATGGGAATGAAATGCTTTTTTGTGTCTTGAATTGGGCAGGTGATACATGAACCTTTATGGTATTACCTTCTATTTCCTTGCTATACTCCATTCCTTTGATAGAATAACCACCTTCATAAAGACTATTGAAGAATGTTTCTGTTGATACATTATCTCCAGGAGTAACATCCAAAAAAGAGTCTCCTGATGTCGTAGTTGATGGAGCCTCAAAGTAATATTGCTTGTCTGATTTGACTGTAATCGTATAATCACCACCCTCCATTGGAACTGTGATTTGAGATTGGCTCAACTCAACGGTGCTATTACCATCGATTTCATTACCTGCAATACCATCATTATCCCAGTCAAAGTAGTAAGCCAAGTCTTTTACGCTGACGTTATAGCCTAATTCCTTATAACGGTTGACGATATTCTGATTGATGTCCTCCAACTTACCGTTCAAGTAGTATTTGGTCTTCTTCAATTGTTCTTTGGTACTATCCGTGAAAGTGCCTGTTGAGCTGAATTCATTGGTGAGCTTAGATAAAAACTCTACAATTTCAGCCTCAGAGCGGTCGGAAAGAATATAGGATGATATAGCTATCAACGCACCTGCTGCATCGTCGCCGGCAATGATTGAATATTGACTTGCGTCTTTTGTACCAAAGTCTTGAAGTGCAAATGCGGTCATCAGCTCTTTTTGAGCCTGCTTGTTGGCTTCTGCAAACGATATACCCTTCGATGTAACCAAATAAACAATACGCAGGCTCTTTAAGTGAGTAACAATATTCACGTTAATGGTGGAGTTGTCACTCAGATCCACGATGGCATTAAGCTTGATAGTACTGGTTGATAATTCGCCATCTACTTCATTGAAGAAATAGCCGTCCGCTGTGAGCTTTGCATAAGGTGAGTTCATCTTGAGCGAACCATAGTTGAAATCACCTGTGTTATTCTCAATGGTTGTGGTATATGATGCACCAGTCGGTGTCATATCCTTATCCAAGGTGCGCATCTCAACTGTTGAACCACTAACGAGTGGGCCTTTTTCAACTTTACCTTTAACGATATGAGCAGTTTGGATGAACTGGTCGTCTATCTCGTCTTTTGAATCACTGCAAGACGTAACAGCCAATAATCCTGCTATAGCAAGAATTAATTTTGTAGATATATGTTTCATATTTTTGATAGTTTATATAGTACCTTAATTCCGCAATACTATTATAACTTAAATTTTTTAAGTACCTGAGCAACAAAAAGTTGCCCAGGATTTTGTCATGTCGAAGAATTCACTTACCTTAGTGTTGCAAAACAAACAAGAGAATTCAACGATAGACATGGCAAAAATACAAATTAAATCTGAGAAACTCACTCCTTTTGGAGGAATATTTTCGGGTCGTGGAGCAACTTGACTCTACAGAAGAAGTATTTCTATTTGCCTTTGCTGATTTTTCTGATTAAACTTGCCGATATTTCTATTAAAATTTGTAATTTTGCAACTCAATAGATCGAGATCGGAAAATAGTTGTTTTAAACAAGCAGAAAGTTAGTATAATATATGAAGTCTTTACGCGAGCTTTATAGGATAGGTAAAGGACCATCGAGTAGTCATACGATGGGGCCGCAGCGTGCTGCCCAACTCTTTTTGGAGCGCTGTAGCAATGCCTCTTTGTACGAGGTGACTCTGTATGGAAGTCTGGCTGCTACAGGCAAGGGACACATGACGGATGTAGCCATAGAGGAGGTGCTGCATCCACATCACACTGTCAGTATTATTTGGAAACCACAGGTGTTTTTGCCCTTTCATCCCAATGGAATGAAGTTTGTGGGGAAGGATGTGAATGGGGATATTATAGATGAGTGGACGGTCTACAGCATTGGTGGTGGAGCCCTCTCGGATGGTACAGATGGTCATGAAGAACTTGGGGCTACCGAAGTATACGACCTCAACAAGATGAGCGATATACAAAGTTGGTGTTATGCCAATGGTCGCTCTTTCTGGGAGTATGTGGAGAAATGCGAAGATAAGGAAATATGGGATTATCTCAAGATGATATGGCAGACCATGAAGGAAGCCATCCTGCGTGGTCTTGACCATGAGGGCGTGTTGCCTGGTCCGCTGAATCTACCCCGCAAGGCTGCCACTTATTATACCAAGGCCAAAGGATATCGTGCCTCACTGCAATCGAGAGGTTTGGTATATGCCTATGCCCTGGCGGTGAGCGAGGAGAATGCATCGGGTGGAACCATCGTTACGGCTCCTACATGTGGTGCTTGTGGTGTGTTGCCAGCAGTGCTCTATCATATGCAAGAATCTCATGGCATGAGTGAGCAGCGCATTTTGCGAGCTTTGGCAACTGCCGGTCTTGTGGGAAACATCGTCAAGCACAATGCTTCGATAAGTGGTGCTGATGTAGGATGCCAGGGTGAGGTGGGTGTAGCCTGTGCGATGGCTTCGGCTGCAGCCTGCCAGTTGTTTGGAGGAAGTCCTGCCCAGGTGGAGTATGCTGCCGAGATGGGGTTGGAACATCACTTGGGTATGACTTGCGACCCAGTATGTGGACTGGTTCAGATACCTTGTATAGAGCGTAATGCCTTTGCTGCTGCACGTGCCTTAGATGCCGACTTGTATGCCTCTTTCTCTGATGGTCATCACAGTGTGTCGTTTGACAAGGTTGTGGAGGTAATGCGCCAGACGGGGCATGATCTTCCTTCGCTTTATAAGGAAACCAGTGAGGGTGGACTCGCCAAGGGACTTGGAAAGAAATACGCCAAATAGTAAACTAACATAATAATAAAAACATCATAATGACGAGAAAAACAAGAATTCATGAGATACGCGATTATATAGTGATAGCGTTTGCTATGATTATCGGCAGTATCGGTCTTAACGTGTTTCTGCTTCCCAACCATATCACGATGGGTGGTGTAGGTGGTATCGCTTCTATCCTGTATTGGGGGTTCGGTATACCCGTGTCAGTCTCTTATTTCGGTCTCAATATTTTTCTATTGATATTGGCCTATAGGGCATTGGGATGGCGCTTCTGTCTGAAAACGGTGTATGCAGTGGCGGTCTTTGCCATAGTAACTCGTTTGATAGAGAGTTGTGGCGGAAACGAGATAACCCTCTTGCACGACCAGCCTTTCATGGCTACAGTGGTGGGCGCTTTCTTTATGGGATGTAGTGCAGGTTTAGGCCTGTCGAGCAATGGATCGACGGGAGGCTCTGATACGGTGGCTGCAATGGTGAACAAGTATTATAATATTTCGTTAGGCCATGCTATCATGATCTGTGATATGTGCATCGTGACGAGTTCATATTTGGTACTTAATGACTGGGAGATGGTTATCTATGGTTATGTGTGCCTCTTTGTGTGCTCCATGTGTGTAGATCATGTTGTCAACACGTTGCGCCGCTCTGTGCAGTTCTTTATCATCTCAGAAAAGTATTTGGAACTGAGTGCAGCCATTAATACGACAGCCGACAGAGGATGTACGGTGATGGATGGTCATGGATGCTATAGTGGCAAGGACGTACACATGCTCTTTGTGCTGGCACGTCAGCGTGAGTCGCAGAAGATTTTCCGACTGATTGATGAAATAGACCCTTCGGCATTTGTCAGTCAGAGTGCTGTTATTGGTGTCTATGGATTGGGCTTCGACCGATTCAAAGTTAATAAGAAACTGATAGGTAAGAAAAACTGAGTAATAAACAGGAGGTGATATATTCAGATAAAATAAAAAAAAGTTGAATCCATTTACGGATTCAACTTTTTTAGTCTTCTATTGGCTTCAGGATGTTCTGGACATAGCTTGAGTGCCTTTTGGTAGTTGGCGATGGCAGCGGATGGCATGCCTTCTTTCTCACATTCCTTGCCCAACAACGTATATTCGGTAGCCAGTTGTTTTAGGAATTTCTCTTGTTTCTTTTTCTCTTCCTCCTTCTGCTTGATGATTTCGCGTAGCTGCTCGTTTTCAGCTATCAGGGAATTAACCTTTCCCAACTTTCTACGTATCAGTCGTTTGGCACTTGGCTTCTCGATGTCGTATCTGCTATGTATGGCAAGGAAGAAATTGTCGAGTGCTCCCTGCATGTCGCCTTGGTCGAATGCTGTGGCAGCATCGTGATATTGTTTGTCGGCTTTGCTCTGAATGAGAGCCGTATCGATGGTCGACTGATCGTTGTAATGACGGGCAAACTGCTTTACCTCGTTGCGCACAAATACCTCGTTCTGTCTGATGGGTTCCTGCAAGCTGATGCCTTCCAAACTGGTGCATCTGGAAAGGGCCACATAGGTCTGACCACCAGCAAAGACGCCCCCAGTAAAGTCTATTTTCACCTGGTTGAAGGTGAGACCTTGGCTCTTATGAACAGTAATAGCCCATGCCAGTCGTAAGGGATATTGCTCATAACGACCAATCTCTTCTTCTTCTATTTTTTTCTCTACCTCGTTGAAGTGATATTTCATGTTGCTCCATGCAGCAGGTTCTACCATCACATCTTGTCCGTCTTCTGTACGTACATATATCTTGCCATTATCATCTTCATCGAAGCCAATGATGGTTCCAAGGGTTCCATTCACCCATTGGTGCTCTATATCATTCTTGATGAAGATGACTTGTGCGCCCGTCTTCAGATAGAGTTCGATAGGGGTTGGGAGACTGCTTTCAGGAAACTCCCCCTGAATATTGCCTCGGAAGAGAGTTGGTTCGCCAGGAAGGAGTTTGAGTTGACTGTCGTTGATATAGTCTACTGTGTCGCGGCGAGTAGAAAGTGTGATGGCGAGTTTGCTGTCGCTCTCGTCGAGACAAGCTCCCACGCGCTGGTTGAGTTTCTGAAGGTCGCTCATGGGTACCTGGCTGGTACGTATGTGGTCGAGTATGGTAATGAATGTCGGGTCGCTCTGTCGATAAACCTTTCTCAGTTCGATACTTACCAATTTGAAATAGTCGAAGACCTTGGCGTCAAAGAAAAAGTTGCTGCGATAGAATGGTGCAAGGAGTCGTCGGTCGTCTTCTTTTACTACAGGTTCCAGCTGGTAGATATCGCCTACGAGGAGTAGTTGTTTTCCACCGAAAGGTTCCCGCATGTTGCGACTATATATGCGTAGAACCTTATCTATGAAATCGATGATGTCGGCACGTACCATACTGATCTCATCAATGATGATGAGTTCTACTTCGCGTATGATCTTTATCTTCTCGGAATTGTATTTCAGGGTGTTGCGGATATTGCGCACACTGAACATGCTGTCGTTGGGAAGCAACGGATGGAATGGTAACTTAAAGAAACTATGCAGGGTGCTTCCTCCGGCATTGATGGCAGCAATACCTGTGGGGGCAAGAATGATGTGCTTCTTTTTGGTGTGGGCTGCAATATAGCGTAGAAAAGTAGACTTTCCGGTACCAGCCTTTCCTGTGAGGAAAAGCGAGCGTCGGGTGTACTGTATAATCTGTAGTGCATTTTGCAGTTCTGGATTATTCAGATCGATATGGTTGTCTGCTGCCTGACTTTTTGGGTGGTCTTGGTTTTCTGCCATTCCTGTTGCGTTGAAATAGGAATCGGCGATTCCCATCTTGCTGAAAATCGCCGATTCGTGATAGTTTTTATTGTTTTTTGCTTTGTGACTCAGAAAAACTGGGGCTTATAAGTCGTCAAACTTAATGGCCTTTTCTGTGGGGCGTGACTTATTCTTTTCTTTCTTTTCACCTTGCTCCTCATTGCTCTTTTTCTCTATGGTGCCATTAGCTTCTACATTTTCGGCAGGTATTTCCTTGATGACAGGGTTGCCGTTTTCGTCGAGAATGATCTCTTCGTTGAGGGCAGTGCTGTCTACCTGAGTTGTGTCGACTTTTGCCTTGGGCACATAGCTGGCGCAAGTGTACATGTCGCGAGTGATGTCTTCATCGTGCGGCTTGTCGAACTTGCCATGATATTTCTGGAAAGCAGGGTCGCTAAAGACTGATTGCCAGAAATAGCCACATATCGGCAGTGCTGTGCGAGAACCTTGACCAAGAGCACCAGTTCTAAAGTGGATGCATCGGTATTCGCCACCTACCCATGCGCCTACAACGAGGTTAGGACTAACGCCCATGAACCATGCATCGGAGTGATTGTTGGAGGTACCGGTCTTTCCTCCAAACTCTGTGTCGCGGAAGTTGCCTACATATCCCCAGAGGCTCTGTGATGTACCTCCAGGTTCGCGCATACCACCCTGGAGTAACTGCTGCATGAGGAATGCAGACTTATAGGGGATTACTTGTTCCTCTTGGGTAGGTGCTGTATATACTTCTTTTCCATCGCGGTCTACAATTCTGGTAACGAGTACAGGGGCGTGGTGCTTACCATTGTTGGCAACGGTGCAATAGGCTGATGCCATCTCCAACAAGTTGACATCGCTTGAACCAAGTGCTAAAGAAGGTGCATCGTCCAGTGGGCTCTCAATTCCCATTTTATGTGCTGTCTCTATGATTCGCTTAATGCCCATCTCCTGACCTAAGCGAACAGCTACCGAGTTGATACTCTTGGCAAATGCACCCTTCAGAGGGATAGAATCGCCTGAGAAAGAACCATTAGCATTCGATGGAGTCCACTTCACCATCTCATGTTTCTTCTTGTCGTACACATCCATGGTGATGTATTCGTCGCGGCGCTTGTCGCAAGGAGTAAGTCCCTGATTCATAGCCTCGGTATAAACAAAGAGCTTGAAGGTAGAACCTGGTTGGCGTTGTGCTGTAACCTTATCGTACTTCCAGTGGTTGAAGTCTATGTCGCCTACCCATGCCTTGACGGCACCCGTCTGAGGCTCCATTGCTACAAAGGCACAGTGCATAAAGGTCGTCATGTACTTGATGGAGTCTTCTGAGGTCATCATCTTGGTAATGGTGCCTTTGTCGTAATCAAATACCTTGACGGGGTGTACCCACTCTTTGTAGTAATAGCTTACAGAGTCTGGGTTGTTGGGGAAGCGAGCTATCAAAGCTTTATAGAAAGGCTGTCGCTCTGCAATGCCTTGTATGAAGTTAGGGATTACCTTGTGATTCTCGTCCTGCCATGGCTCTTGGCGAAGCCAGTTGGTGTCTTGTTTGCGGTAGATATCCCAGTGGTTGTTGAAGTTTTGCTGTACTTGTCGCATCTGTTTGTGAGCAGCTTCTTCAGCATATTTCTGCATGCGTGTATCAATCGTTGTGTATATCTTCAAACCACTTGTGTACAGGTCATAACCCTCATCTTTACACCAGTCTGACAGGTAATCGGCTACAGCCTCACGGAAATACTTAGCTTGTCCGTCGTAGTTTTCTTCTACTTTGAAGTCGAGCTTGATAGGCTCCTGGCTGAGTGTATTGTACTCCTCGCGACTGAGGTGTCCATGGCGTACCATGTTGTTCAATACTACGTTACGACGTTGTAAACTGTGCTCTGGATTGGAGCGTGGGTTATAGTATGTCGTAGCTTTAAGCATGCCCACAAGTACTGCAGCCTGATTGATGCTTAGGTCCTTAGGGCTTACATTGAAGTAGGTCTTAGCCGCAGTCTTGATGCCATATGAATTGGAACCAAAATCGACGGTGTTGGCATACATGGTTATAATTTCTTTCTTGGAATAAATCGCTTCCAACTTAGCTGCGATAATCCATTCTTTGCTCTTGATGATGAGGATTCGGAGGCCAGGAACCTTGCCCAGCAAACCTGTGGAGTACTGAGAACGTACTCGGAACATGTTTTTAGCCAACTGCTGGGTGATAGTAGATGCGCCACGAGCATCGTGGTGAAGGACGGCATCCTTCATAGCGCCAAACAAACCGATGGGGTCAATACCTAAATGCTTATAGAAGCGTTCGTCTTCGGTATCAACCAATGCTTTGAAGAAAGCAGGATTTACTTCTTCGTATTTTACAGGTGTTCGGTTCTCGTTGAAATACTTACCGATCATCTTTCCGTCTGCACTATAAATCTCGGACGCCTCGCTGGTTTGAGGATTTCTAATGCCAGAGAAGAAACCTGGTGACTTACCGAAAAGCCAGAAAAGGTTGATGTCTACTGCACCTAAATACAGAATGAAGGCAATGATGCAACTAACTATTCCAACAAGTGTTTTGGTATACCATGCTCTGCCTTGATACAGATTCTTGTACCATGGCCAAAAGGCGCAAAGCTTTCGCCATAACCATGTAGCTAAGTTCTTGATTTTGTTCATTGTTATTATCTGTTGAATGCTCTTTTAATCTTTATGCAAAAGTAGTAAAAATTATTCCATCTTCAAGCAGGTATCTACATATTTTATGATTTCTTTAATATTATCGGGATGAAACCATTGTATGTTTGTATCGCGCTTGAACCATGTAAGCTGTTTGCGCATATACTCTCTGCTATGTGATTGTACTTGTCTGATAGCTTCAGGTAGGTCTATTTGACCATCGAAATTAGCAAACATCTCTTTGTAACCGACTGTGCGTAGTGCTGTCAGTTCGCGATAGGGGTACAAGCTTCGTGCTTCTGCCTCCAACCCTTCGTCTATCATGGCGAGAACACGTTGGTTGATGCGTTCGTAAAGTTCTGCGCGCTCTCTGTTCAGCCCAATCTTGATGATTCGGAAAGGACGTTTCTTTTTCTCGTTGGTACGGAATGAGGTGTAGGTCTTACCCGTTTGGTGGCAAATCTCTAAAGCATGGACTACGCGGCGTGGATTTTTTTTATCAACAATGGCCCAATGTTCAGGATCGAGTCTTTTTAGTTCTTCTACTAAAGTTTCAAGTCCCTCGTTGGCTAATCGTTGCTTCATATTTTCTCTGATGTCATCGCAGATTGTGGGGATGTTGTCAATGCCATTGCATACAGCATCAATATACATCATGCTACCACCCGTGAGTAGGGCTACATCTTGCTTTACAAAGAGTTCGGAGAGTGTTTGCATCACATCTTCTTCGTACGTTGCTGCGCTATAATAGTCTTGGATGTGATGGTTACCTACAAAATAGTGAAACACGCGTTGTCGTTGTTCTTCTGTAGGGGCTGCTGTACCAATGGGCAGCTCTGCAAAAATTTGTCGTGAGTCAGCATTAATGATAGGGGTGTGAAGGTGCTCTGCCAAGGTGAGGCACAATTCAGTCTTGCCTACACCTGTAGGACCGAGAACAACAAAGAGTGTCTTCATTAACTGGTGTTTTGTAGTTAATAATAAGGCATTCTTGCTTCTGTAATCAGGAAGCAGGAATGCCTATCTGTTTTTATTATCTTTTCTTTTTCAGAGATTTCTGTAGACTATCGAATGATACCTCGCTTAGAGTTCTCTACGAAGTCGATGATATACTGTATCTCTGGGGTAATCTGCAAGTTCTTCTTGATTTCCTCAATACCTTCTTTCAGCACGCCCTTAGAGTAGAGTAGGCGATATGCCTCATGAATCTGCTGAATGAGCTCGTTGCTGAATCCGCGGCGACGAAGACCTACCAAGTTGAGTGCACAATATCTTGTAGGTTCCTTACCTGCGATGATGTATGGAGGAATGTCCTGTGAGAAACGGCAGCCACCCTGTATCATTACATATCCTGCAATGTGGCAGAATTGGTGAACAAGGACATTGGCGCTTACGATAGCGTTGTCGTCTACGACTACTTCACCTGCAAATTTTGTGGCATTGCCAATAATCAAACCGCTTCCCAACTCGCAGTCGTGTGCCACGTGTACACACTCCATGAGGAGGTTGTTGCTTCCTACTACTGTCTTGCCCTTAGAGGCAGTACCACGAGATATGGTAACATTCTCTCGGATACTGTTATTATCGCCTACCTCGCAAGTAGTCTGCTCGCCACGGAACTTCAAATCCTGTGGTTTGGTAGAGATGCTGGCACCAGGGAAGAACTCGTTGTTGTTGCCAATTCTTGCTCCCACATGAATGGTTACAGAGTTCTGCATCACGTTGTTATCACCCAGCACGGTGTCTTTGTCAATATAGCAGAAAGGACCGATGATATTGTTGTCGCCGAGTTTTGCCTCAGGATGAACAAATGCTAAAGGACTAATCTGGTTCATTTTTATTTCAATTTATAATTAAGTATTCTTGACTGAAATCTCACATGCAGAGAGGTATTGCAAATAGATTGCTCTCTTGCCTGTCCTGCATGTGAAAGTATAGTTGCTTACTTGTTCTTAACTATTTGTGCAGTGAAGGTGGCCTCTGCTACGACTTGGTCGCCCACAAACATATAGCCTCTCATCGAACTAATGCCATGACGTACAGGAGCTAACAATTCTACACGGAATAGAAGCGTATCGCCAGGAACAACCTTCTTGCGGAATTTTACATCGTCTATCTTCATGAAATAGGTGCTCCAACGTTCAGGTTCTTCCAATTGGTTGAGAATGAGAAGACCACCGCATTGTGCCATAGCCTCTACCTGTAATACACCTGGCATGACAGGTTCTTCGGGGAAGTGCCCCTGGAAGAAAGGCTCATTGCTCGTAACGCTCTTTACACCAACAATGCTGGTAGGACCCATAGCGATTACTTTGTCTACCAACTGCATGGGGTAGCGGTGAGGAAGGAGCTGACGGATGCGGATGTTATCCATGATAGGCTCTTCGTTGGGGTCGTATATAGGAGCCTGAATCTCATGCTTGCGAATCTCTTTGCGCATGAGACGAGCAAACTTATTATTCACGGTGTGTCCAGGACGTGTTGCAATGATGCGTCCCTTGATAGGTTTACCAATCAGTGCTACGTCACCGATGATGTCGAGAAGCTTGTGGCGAGTACATTCATTTTCCCACTGCAAAGGACGATGCTGGATGTAACCCAGTTTGTTGGCATCCATATGTGGTACCTTGAGATGGTCGGCAAGTTGGTCGAGCTGTGCTTGTTCCACTTGGCGTTCATAGATTACAATAGCGTTGTCCAAGTCGCCACCCTTGATGAGATTGGCTTGCAGCAATGGCATGATGTCGCGAACGAAAACGAATGTGCGGGCAGAGGCAATCTCCTCTTGGTATGTCTCCATCTTGTCGAGGGTAGCAAATTGACTGTTGATGAATTTGCTTTCAAAAGAACACATCGCAGTGATACTGAAATCCTCGTCAGGAAGAATGGTTATGACAGAACCGTTTTCGTCTTTTACCTCTATCTTGTGACGGATAATGTAGTAGTCTTTCTCTGCATTCTGCTCCTGTATGCCTACACTTTGAATCTTTTCTACATATAAGGCTGCAGAACCATCAAGAATAGGGAATTCAGGGCCATTTACCTGGATAAGACAGTTGTCGATACCGAGAGCGTAAAGGGCAGACATACCATGTTCGATGGTGCTAACGCGAACGTCGCCTTTACCGAGTACCGTACCACGTTGTGTCTCTACAACATTCTCTGCCACTGCCTGAATGATAGGTTGGTCTTCGAGGTCGATACGCTGTATTTTATAACCTGTATTCTCTGGTGCAGGATTGAAAGTTACAGTGAGGCTTAATCCTGTGTGCAAGCCTTTTCCACAAAGAGAAAAACTGCCCTTCAGAGTCTTCTGTTTTGACATAATCTTTGTTTTTTTTATGTTTGATGTTGAATGCCCAAAGGACTTGTAGTTTAATACTTCAGAACCCTTATTATGTAAATTTGGTATTCAACGTGTATAATTTACTTTTTCTTCAGTTCTTCAACTTGTTTCTTCAACTCGTTGAGCTCCTTGTACATGTCAGGAAGACGA
Organism: Candidatus Segatella caccae; assembly: GCA_900556395.1. GTDB lineage: Bacteria > Bacteroidota > Bacteroidia > Bacteroidales > Bacteroidaceae > Prevotella > Prevotella caccae. The sequence goes on from USOQ01000055.1 coordinate 14,776, forward strand.
CGGAAAACTGCCTGTGACTTGAAGTATGCACGCTGTTCCATAGGAGGAGTTCCGATGAGTTGCTGACCGCTCTTGAGGCTGCCAGGTACGCCACTCTGTGCACCGAGGAATACCTTGTCGCCGATGGTGATGTGGCCTGCGATACCTACCTGTCCGCCAAACATACACCACTGACCTACCTTTGTGCTTCCTGCGATACCTACTTGTGATGACATTACCGTGTTTTCTCCGATATCTGTATTGTGAGCAATCTGCACTAAGTTGTCGAGCTTAACACCCTTACGAACGTATGTGCTACCCATTGTAGAGCGGTCGATACAGGTGTTAGCACCTATCTCTACGTCGTCTTCGATGGTAACGATGCCTATCTGAGGAATCTTGTCATAGCCATCAGGACCTGGAGCAAAACCAAAACCATCAGAACCTACGACGCTACCTGCGTGAAGGGTGACATTGTCGCCCAGTTTGCAACCATGATAAACAGTAACGTTGGGGTAGACAAGAGCGTTCTTGCCAACTTTTACCCCTTCGCCGATATAGGCATGAGGATAAATTTGGCTTCCTTCGCCTATCTCTGCACCATCGCTGATATATGCAAAAGCACCTACATATACTCCCTCGGCTACTTTTGCCTTAGGTGAAATAAAAGCTAAAGGATCTATACCTGTCTTCTTGGGCTTCATAGATTCGTACATCTGCAATAGTTTAGCTACGCATTCGTAGGCATTCTTTACTCGAATCAATGTGCAAGAAACAGGCTTTTCAAGTTCTACATTTTCATCAATCAATACGATTGAAGACTGGGTGTCATATACATAATGTGTATATTTGGGATTTGAGAGGAAAGAAATGGCACCTTTCTTTCCTTCTTCTATCTTTGCAAAGGAATTGACGGTAGCATTCTCGTCACCTTCTATGCGCCCTTGTATTAATTGGGCTATCTGTTGTGCGGTAAAATTCATATTCGTTTGTTTTCTATGATGTTATTAGCCAGTTAGCTTAATATTGCTTGCAAATATAGCAAAAAAGATTCATAAACTTGTAATTATCTTGTAATATTTTGCATTTTCGCTCGCAATCATACATTTTTTAGGCGCAAAGCTCTCTGATAGAAGATGCTTTGCGCCATAAAAGATCATGTTTTTATGAAAGTTTGGCTAATTCTTCTGCCATCTCTTCTTGCAACTCCTTAGCTTTCATACCAGCTACTTCTGCAAAGTCCTCACCATTGCTGGCATAGATAATGCCACGTGAAGAGTTGACGAGCAGACCGCAGTCTTTGATGATGCCATATTTGCATACTTCCTGCAGACTTCCCCCCTGTGCGCCAACACCAGGAACGAGGAGGAAGTGGTTAGGAGCGCACTTACGTATGTCGGTGAACATGCTACCTTGAGTGGCACCTACTACATACATCATGTTTTCGTCATTGCCCCATTCCTGACTTTTAGTCAGCACTTTCTCGAAGAGGCGCTGTCCATTCTTGTCTTCTGTGAGTTGGAAGTCATGGCTTCCCTTATTGCTTGTAAGTGCCAAGAGTATGACCCATTTACCCTCATACTCTAAGAATGGTTTTACGGAGTCTTCTCCCATGTAAGGAGCTACGGTAAGTGCATCCAGTTTGTACTCTTCAAAGAAGGTACGTGCGTACATCTTTGATGTGTTTCCGATATCACCACGTTTAGCATCTGCAATGATGAAGTGGTGAGGATAGTGCTCGTTGAGATAGCGTATTGTCTTTTCGAAGGCTATCATACCAGCAAGTCCCATGCTTTCATAGAAAGCGAGGTTGGGTTTATATGACACGCAGTAGGGTGCTGTAGCATCGATAATGGCCTTGTTAAAGGCGAAGATGATGTCTTCTGTCTTTTCATACTGCTTAGTAAGGTGCTCAGGCACTTTCTTGATGTCGGTGTCGAGTCCTACGCACAAGAAACTCTTCTTGGCAAATATCTGTTCTACAAGTTCTTTTCTGTTCATAATCTTACAATTCTGTTTCTTTTAATTTTTCTGCATTCTCTGCAACGGTAAGAGCGTCTATCATGCCTTGTATGTCACCAGCGAGGAAACCACTCAAGTCGTGGGTGGTGTAGCCTATACGGTGGTCGGTGACACGTCCTTGTGGGAAGTTGTATGTGCGAATCTTTGCACTACGGTCGCCTGTAGATACCAAGCTCTTGCGTCGGCTGGCAATGTCATCGATGTACTTTTGGTGCTCACGGTCGTGGATGAAAGTGTACAGACGGCTCAAGGCACGCTCTTTATTCTTGGGCTGGTCTCGAGTCTCAGTACATTCGATTAAGATTTCTTCCACTTCACCAGTGTTAGGGTTCTTCCAGGGATAGCGGAGGCGTACACCCGATTCAACCTTGTTGACGTTCTGTCCACCAGCTCCACTTGAACGGAATGTATCCCACTTGATGTCGCCTTCGTTGATGTTTACCTCAAACTTGTCGGCTTCGGGCAGGACGGCTACAGTGGCTGCACTGGTATGCATACGACCTTGAGTTTCTGTGGCAGGTACACGTTGTACACGATGTACGCCTGACTCGTATTTCAGAGTACCATATACATCAACACCGCTGACAGCAAAGTCGATTTCCTTAAAACCGCCTACTGCACCCTCAGATACAGCGGTAACGCTTACTGTCCAGCCTTTTGACTCGCAGTATTTCTTGTACATATTAAACAAGTCGCCAGCAAAGAGCGCAGCTTCATCACCACCGGCTCCTCCGCGAATCTCCATCTGTACATTTTTAGCGTCTTCTGGGTCTTTTGGTACGAGGGCAATTTTGATTTCTTCCTCTAATTTGGGCTGAAGAGCTTCGTTTTCGTTGAGCTCCTCTCGAGCCATCTCTTTCATGTCAGGATCGCTCTCGTTAGCGAGAATATCCTTTGCTTCCTTGATGGAATTAAGACAATCAATGTAACGTTTGCGAGCATTCATGATGTCGCCCAAGTCTTTATATTCTTTGGTAAGCTTAACATATCGGCTCTGATCTGCTATCACTTCAGGGTCGGTAATGAGGGTGCTTACTTCCTCGTATCGGCTCTCTAAGCCTTCTAATTTCTGTAATATGTTATTATTATCCATAAATCTATTTTTTGTTAAGAATTCGAAAACTCGAGAATTTTTAGCTTGTCAAATTTTAGAAAGAGGAGAATTTCAAAGTGAGCTCTACTAACGCATTTCTACTTCATTCATCTCATTCTCTCTATTCCTTCTCAGATTCTTCATTTTATGACTATCTGCATTAGAAAAGAAAAAATCTTTGAATCTCTAATTCTTGACTAATAAATTCATTCATCTCATTCTCTCTATTCCTTCTCAGATTCTTCATTTTATGACTATCTGCATTAGAAAAGAAAAAATCTTTGAATCTCTAATTCTTGACTAATAAATTCATTCATCTCATTCTCTCTATTCCTTCTCAGATT
>USOQ01000056.1 GCA_900556395.1 Candidatus Segatella caccae
ATTGGAGAATTCGTCCACTATACCGACAAAAATGACTCCCCAATTTGGGGAGCAATTGGAGAATTCGTCCACTATACCGACAAAAATGACTCCCCAATTTGGGGAGCAAATCAAGAAAGATATTTTCTCTACGCCTTGGGGACATCACAAACTGCTGATTGACAAATTCTTGAATGAACCACAAAAAGCATTGTTCTATGTCCACCAAACCGTAGCAAATGGTTGGAGCAGAAATATGCTTCACAATTTCATTGATTCGTCTCTGTATGAGCGGCAAGGAAAAGCCCTTAGCAATTTCAGAGATACATTACCCTATATGGATAGCGACTTGGCACAGGAATTAACCAAAGACCCATACAACTTTGCTTTCACTGGTATCACCAAGCCATACAACGAACACATTCTCAAAGACGCACTGCTCAACAACATAACACGTTTTTTGACTGAACTCGGCACAGGGTTCGCCTACGTCGGCAAAGAGTATCGCTTGCAAATAGGAGAAGTGGAGAATTTCATCGATTTGCTGTTCTACAACCTAAACCTTTCGTGCTATGTAGTGATTGAAGTGAAAATCGGCAAGTTTACATTTGCTGATGTGGGGCAGCTTGGTGGATACGTGGTGGCTTGTAACCATGCACTTCGCAAAGCAGAACGAGACAACCCAACTATCGGACTGCTCATCTGCAAAGAGAAAGACCGCATACAGGCTCAATACGCCTTGGAGTCAAGTAGCCAACCGATAGCCATTTCTGAATATGAACTCGAAAAATTCTATCCCGAGAAAATTGAAGGAACGATGCCTACGATTGAGGAATTAGAGGCTAAATTGCGTGGAAGTATTGAAGATGAGTGATATTGTTAATAATAAGTGGGCTTCTATAAGAATAAAGATTATACAAGATTGATGGAACTAAAAAAATATAAATTAGGGGACCTTTGTACTTTTATCAATGGGCGTGCATACCTACAGCCAGAGTTGCAAAATTCTGGGAAATATAAGATTGTTAGAGTCGGTAATTTATCAGGTGGAAACAACTCTTGGTATTATTCTGATATGGAATTAGAACCTACAAAATATTGTGCCAAAGGAGACCTTTTATATGCATGGGCATGTAACTTTGGACCTTATATTTGGAAAGGTGACAAAACCATCTATCATTACCATATATGGAAAGTTATAAATTCAGAGCAAATAGATAAAATGTATCTCTATTATTTGCTGAAGTTTATGACAAATTCTTTTATGGGGTGTGTTCATGGAAGCACTATGCTACATATCACAAAAGAAAATATGGAAAGCATGGAAGTACGAATCCATGCTTCCATAGAAGAACAACGTAGAATTGCGACCATACTCAACAAACTTGATTGCAAAATTGGACTCAATCGTCAGATAAATGATAATTTACCGACGCTTGACCATTCATTAAGAGGGGCAAGAGTTCGTCGCGCTGCTTAGTAAAAGTCATAATCTCTTGGCTGTTTTTGACTATTGCATCAAAGATTGGGCAAAGTTTTTCTTCTAACTTGTTGGCAATATCTACATCTGGTGGCAGTACGATAGTGCTTTGTCTTAAATGGTCTTGTGTTATATGTCCCATCGTTGTTTTTCTTGCTTCTGCCATTTGCTTGAACACACCTATATAGTGTACAAGTTGGTAGAAATAGAATGAACGCGGATAGCCATTCTTTGATGTTACCTTGAATATATGTTGGTTCAATCCACCATTTCCATAAGCCCAAAGCATTACTTCCAAAGAAGCTGACCATGAGAACAACACATCACCATCAAACACTTTTACATCATCAGGAATGTCAGCCTTTACCCATTCTGTATCGACAGATAAGCCATCGTGCATTTCTTTAATCTTGATAACAGGCAATTTGTTTTCATCTGTTGGACGATATTTCTGACATGCCAAACCATTTGTGTATTCTGCAATATCTAACAAAGTTCCACAATGCCAACCTTTCGGTATCTCACGTTTCAGTTTCTCATTCCACACCATAGCCCCACCACTCGATTTATATGGCTTGCCATCCTCATTCGGGAAGTCAAACTGCACAAACCAATAATCGTAGAGTTGCTTTGCCATCGCCTCTAAATTATCATTTATCAGCTTGTTGAGTTCTATTTTGCGGTCAAGTGCATATAATATAGAGACAACATCTTTCTGCTTTTTCATGTCAGGAAGATGTATCTCTATTTCTTCAAATACAGATTTTGGAAGTATTGGAGTTGTTGTTGAACCTGCGATTTTCTGGAAGTAAGACTTCATTGTAGACAGCAAATAATACACATACAATGGCTCAATCCCATTTTTGAACTGTGTTATTGCATTTATTTGTTGATTCGTTGCACAAGTGATATTTGAATATGCAACATTTCCCATATCAGAGCCAATACACCCCACTAATACACTTTCGCCTGAGATTGTATTACTTGCAATTTCTTCAAATCCAGTTTTAGAAATGAAACGGCTATTCCTTCCCATCATACCTAATCCTTTCGCAACATCTTCAGGAGTATAAAATGGGATAGTTCCCCAAGCGTAGTTTTCGGCTATGCTTGTAGATGGAGTTTTACCTGTAATCACCTTGCCTATATCTGCAAGTTTATATTTTTTTAGTTCCATTTTGTTTATTCTTTATCCAACAATCCCCTTACTTCCTTATCAAAGTCAGAGTCAATACGTTGCGTCTTATTAAATATGTCATATTCTTCTTCCGCTTTCTTCTTGGCTTGCGCTGCAGATATTTTGCCTTTATCGGGCAATATCTGGTATTTACGGAATGTCAAGAACTCATTGACACTTGCCGAGAACTGCGCCATATTGAACGTGTTTTCACGCTCAATGAGGTCTTCTATATAGTCAAAGAAACCAGTAACAGCACGCTCCAATTGTCGGATTTCCTTTTCTTGCAAGTAGTTCTTGGCAATAGATACGTCCGATTTTAAGACACGCCCGCCAGGAGCATTCTTCCATGTAGTCAATCCCATGTGGTCTTTCGTATGGTCAGCCTTAGAGTAGATAATCTCAGCGGCCGTCTGCCCAGTGATGGCATAGTGGAAGCGGTTTTGTATCATCGCATAGAAATCTTTTGTTGTCGGAGAGTTCTTGTCATAGTCGGTGCTACACTCTGCATAGATGTCCGTAATCTGTTGCCAAATGCGGCGTTCACTCGCACGGATAGAACGCACACGTTCAAGCAATTCACGGAAGTAATCCTTGCCAAACACCGCCGTTCCTTGTTTCAACCGCTCATCGTCCATAACGAAGCCCTTCTTGATATACTCATTGAGAATCTTCGTTGCCCATTGGCGGAAACGTGTGGCTTTCAGAGAAGACACGCGATAGCCTACGGCGATGATTGCATCAAGAGAATAGAAATCTATAAGTTCCTGAACCTCGCCACGGATACCTCTATTTACGACTGTTTCCATTTTGGAAATAGTCGTGTCAGGATTAAGTTCTCCCTCTGTAAAGATATTTTTCAAGTGCTTACTGACAGCCGGCACACCCACGCCAAATAGCTGTGCCATAGCCTTTTGTGTACACCAAAGCGTTTCATCCTTTATGACGACTTGCACTTTGCCGTCCGCATCCGGCATGCTATACAGAAGATATTGAATCTCGTTACTCATCGTCGTGTTCCTTCCCTACGTTTTCGTTGAAACTGATACTATCCAACTGCTTCAGAATCTCTTCTTCGAGGCGGTGACTCTCCTCAAACTGTGCTTTCAGCGTTGTCTTGTATTTGTCCATGCGCTTGTTGAACTCCTCCTCGGTGATATCCACATAGTCAATCTTGATGTCGAAATACTGGCCGGCAGACAGGCTATATCCTTTCTCTTTGATTTCATCGTATGTAACAGCAACCGAGAAGTCATCAACAGCCTCCTTGTTCTGGAATGTGTTCACGATCTTGTCGATTTCGAAATCGCGAAGACGACGTTTCTGATTGTTACCTTCCTTATATTCCTCACCCAGCTTGCTTGCATCGATGAGAATCACCTTGTCGCTCTGTGCCGATTTGTCAAAGAACAGCACGGAGACATTGGTACCTGTAGTAGCAAACACGTTTGACGGCATAGACACACATCCATACACCCATCTTTCATCTACGATGCGTTGCAGGATGCGCTTCTCCACGCCACTCTTAGATGTGATAAATCCTGTCGGTATGACGATAGCACCCTTTCCCGTTGGCTTCAGCGAGTTGAGCAGATGCTGGATGAAGCAAGTGTAGATAGCCATCTTAGGTTTGTTCGGATCTACCTTTTTCACAGAGTTGGGAACACCAGCCCAGAAACGAATTGTGTCTGCAGCGAGCGTGTCACGATACTCTGGAAAATCGAGCTTGAACGGTGGATTGCTTACAATGAAATCGAATTTCTTCAGCACACCATTATTTTCTTTATGCGATGGTTCGGTAAGCGTGTTGCCTTGCACCACATTAGGCAGAGAAGCCGAAAGGTTATTGAGGATAAGATTCAGACGCAGCATCTCGGATGATTTCTCGGAAATGTCCTGCGAGTAGATGGAGCATCTGTCCTCACCAATCTGGTGAGCCAACGCCATGAGCAGCGTGCCAGTACCTGCCGACGGGTCATAACAAGTGATGCCGCGGAAGTCCGACTTGTCGCCCACAAGCAACCGTGCCATAACCTGCGCTATGGCATGAGGTGTGTAATATTCAGCATATTTTCCGCCACTGGCGTTGTTGAATCCCTTCAACAGGTACTCGAAGATGTGTGAGAAGAAATCATATTTCTCGCCAAACACATCCTCAAAGTTGAAAGAAGCCACATTACGCATCAGCGCCTTGGCAAACTCGTCACGCTTCTGCGTGTCAGTAACATAAGTGGTAAGCGGAAAGAAAATGTTCACCTTACTCTTGCCCGAAGTAGATACAGAAAATGTGTCAGCATTGAGGGAGGCGATGTCAACGAGCGTAGCGTCGAGCAGCGTAGAGAAGTCGCCCTTAGTGGCAGAGTTGTAAAGATGCGAAAGCGTATGCTCAGGTTTCATGCGTGGCACCGAGTGCGGCAGATAACTGAACAAGTCCTCCACCTCATCCTCTGTGAAAGAGTCATACTCGGCATCCCACTTTTCGGCGTTTCTCAACCGCTCGCCATACACCTCGTCGCGTTTGGCCTCATAGCCGAACTTGTCGTTGAAAAACTTGTAAAGGAACATCTCCGTTACAATCTTGTATTCACTGCCCGTACCAGCCAAGCCGAAAGCCCCGGTAGTGCTCTTCAGAGAATCAATGAGGGCAATAGTAGCCTCCGATATATTGATATTGCTCATTATTTAATATGCGTAGTTGCGTTGTTGTAAATATTCAGTTGTGATAAGATTATTGATAAACTTGCGGTCCTTGATGTCCGCCCGAATGTGCATCTTCAGGAGTTCCTTGCCAATGATGGCAAGCACATCCTGCTGGAAAGCCGGCACATTGTCGAGCTTGTTGATGTCGAGAAAAATCATGCGGTCGATGTCCTGCTTCATATTGGCAAGGTTCTCCGCTATCTCATATTCCTGTTTAGAGATGATAGGCTTTTCGCGCTTTTCGTTTTGCTCCTCGATGCGTTTGTGTATGCGTACAAACCGCTCGTCGCCCTTGTACTTGCTTTTCAAAATACGGTTGCGTCGGTTGATTTCCCTTATTTTCTTCATCACCTCGTCCATATATTGTATGCTCTCTTTCGCATCAGCCGTATCCTTTGGCACAAAGCCCTTTTTGCGGAAATACTCGCGAAACTCGTCGGCAAGAATCACATATTTGTCCTCCTTTGTGTCGAAGTTCGCCTCAAACTCAGCCTGCACACGCTCACACCGTTCACGGATATCGTTGACGATGATGCGCATTTCCTCAGGCATTCCTTTCTTGAACTCAAATTCCAGCTCAGAAAGCGCAACGTTAATGATGCCCGACACGTCAGCCTTATGTTCCGTATTTTCAAGAAGATTGATGCGTTCGATGCGATGCGTCACCTCCGTGATAAGCGTAGGAATGGTGCCGATAGGCAGCGATGCAAGTTTCTGCTTTGTTTCCTCGTCGCCGAAAGAACGAACTTGGTTGACTATAGCCTTTGCCTCTGAAAGCGTGTTGCGCAATTCATAAAGGCTGTCCTTGTTGTCAACCTCGTCAATCTGCTTACGGAACTCCTCCATATTATTAGTGGTGAAGTTGAAGAGCACACTTTTCACCTGTCTGATTTTGGCTTCCACCTCTTCTTTCGTCACCATCACATCGTTGGCGATATTACTCTGCCCCGAGCCAGCGCCGTCAGAAGTGCGGTTCAATTCACGTAGGTAACGGTCGTTGGTAGCATCAAAATTCTCCTTGATGTTCACGAAGTCAACCACATAACCATACTTGAAATCATGGTAAGGTCGGTTGACACGCGTCAAAGCCTGCAACAAGTCATGGCCATCGAGCGAACGTCCGAGGTACAGTTTCTTCAGACGAGGAGCATCAAAACCAGTGAGAAGCATCTTGTTGACAATGAGCACGTCCACTTCCTGAAGTTTCTTGAACCCCTCGATATACTCTTTACGTTCCAACTTATCGCCTTCGTCATGCAATATAAGCGAAGCTGTCAAAGGCCTGTAGCCAGAAGGCAAACTCATTGGTTCTGCTGCCATTCCGACCTGTTCCTCTTTATGCTGCCATATTTTCTCCGCATTATGGAAACGCTCCTGCCACAAGCGGAACATCTCTCTTGCCTGAGGGTTTGTCTTGCAGACAATCATCGCTCCGACAGAGTTATCGTTCTGCTCTCTACGGAAACGGCGGAAGTCAGATATGACATAGTCGAGCAACGCATTAAGGTAACTTTCATCCTCAATGATCTTATTGCGGTCGATGTCCGACTTCTTCACTTTCACGCTTCCAGCCAATTTGTCGAGGATGTCCTCAATCTTTTCCTTGTAGATGGTCTCCACAGGCTCACGCATAAGTTTGCAAGTATAGCCATCAGCGATTGACTTGTCATAATAGTAGGTATGAATATAGTCGCCAAATACTCGCCAAGACTCACGCTCCTCCTTGAGAAGCGGCGTGCCAGTGAGGGCTATCTTCACAGCGTTTTTGTCAGCTTCGAGCAAGTTCGCCAAGAAACTTCCCTTGGGGTTATATCCACGGTGCGCCTCGTCGATAAAGAATATACGTTGCAGGTTGGTGCTGTAACTGTCATCAACTTGCACCTTCGCCTTGTCTTCTTTGAACTTCTGGATGTTGACCACCATGATCTCCAACTTGCCTTCATTGTTCTGTGTGATAGATCGGCTTGCAATGTCCTTCATCAGTTCCTCACGACTCTTGGCATTATGCACGATAAGACCACGGGCGGCAAATTCGTCGGTAGCCTGTTCCATAAGGTCGATACGGTCGACTATGAAATAAAACTTTGCCACGATGTTTTTACGTGCAAAGAAATCCGTCAGACTACGCACGCTGTAATAAGCAAGAGCAGTTTTTCCACTGCCTTGTGTATGCCAGATGATACCGCTCTTTATCCCATTATTTAGGGTGCGACGGATAGCATAAGAGGCGAACATCTGCTGATAGCGCATAATATGCTTTTGCAACGTAGTACCCTGTGTGCCGTCCTCCAATTCCACCTTGCGCTCAACGTATGCTATGCCATAACGAAGCAGGAACAGAAAACGCTCCTTGCTCAGCATGGAGGTTATGATACGGTTGGTTGGAGTATTGACATCCTTGTTGGTCTGATACTCCGAAAGGTTCTTGATGACTACACAGTTGCGGTGTTTCAATACCTTATATTCGTCGTCATCCGTTATTTCCTGATAGGGATAATTAGTAACAAACGTTTTGTTCTCCTCACGGAACACATTGAAGAAAGCCTTGCCCTTGGCAGAGCTACAATAGAATGCACCTTGAATAGGTACACGGCTCTCATTGTCGTATTCCTGATTGTTGGAGAATATCATCAACTGCGTGACGTTGAAGAAGCGGCGAAAACATGTTTTGCTCATTCGTGTATTGATGCGTTCACGCTCCGCCAAGATACCCTCGTGGTTATTTGGTTTCTTTACTTCAATAAAAGCAAGTGGCATTCCATTGACAAAACAGGTGATATCAGGACGGAAATTGTCCTCCGTATCTTCGTTTTCACAAGTAAACTCTGTGGTGACGTGCCAATCGTTGTTTTCAGGATTATCAAAGTCAATAAGTCTTATTACGCTATTGGAAGAAAGCATCTGGTAAAACTCGCGTCCTAAATCATCATTGTTTGCGACGTTTACAATCTTTGAAAACAACAAAGAGACTTCCTGACTTGACAAAGAAGGATTCAGACGTTTGACTGCATTCAGAAAAACGTCTATCAATATATTAGTCTTGGTATCATATGCATTGATATTGTCCAAGTAGGTATAGCCCAACTTACATAGATGGAGAGCTGCAGGCACTTGTACCCTGGTATTCTCATTAAAGTTAGAATTTCCCATAAATATAGATTTAGTCGAAGTTAATGATTTCGCTTACATTGACATTCAGCAACTCTGAAATTCGCTTCAGTGTTGCCAAATCAGGCTGTGTTGTATTGGTACACCATTTTGAAACAGTAGTTTGATTAACACCCAACTGTTCCGCAAGCCATTTATTGGTCTTTTTATTCTTTACCAATACAAGTTTTAATTGATTTAATTCTTCCATACAATCAATATATTGCTTATAATGCAAAATTATAGATTTTTAGCGAGAAACTATATTGCTTAATTCAACCTTTAACAAGATATAACTTTTTACATATATAACCTCAATCCTATTCACCTCAAATATGCACACGTCTCGAAGCAGCAGGATTTCGTTGATGTCCAGTAGCTTCATTCGTCTTGTGAATTGTTAGAGATCATATTTGAAGAAAATGCAGCAGTGTCATTTGTAGTTTTAGCGAACAGCAATAAAAAATCCTTTATAAAGGAAAGATAAAATAGCTTTCTTTCCCCTATAAAGGAAACCATAGAAATAAACCCTCTTCACATATCATCCACTATGGAAGACGCTATTGATAAATGAATATAAGACTATCATAGTCTTAAAATCCCATCACTCTTTGCAAGATTGATGGGATTTTTCTATTTATTATATAAGCTTCGCCTATTAACCTAAAAAATGTTCAGCATCAGCCTGACGTTTCATCTTAGAAATCTTGAGACGACGGCTTACCAACTGTTTTATCACCCTGTCAACGATTATTTTTCCTATAGCCCAAACTACCAGATACCCCAAGGCAAAACGATAGTCGTAAGCAACCCATACCAACGCAGCCAACATCCAAAGCCATTTCACTACGAACAGAAGTATACGTTTGTTTCTCACATAACTGCTCTCACGCTTATCAATGGGATTATTATAAGACTGATGCTTGCCCTGTCCATCTGCTATAAAGCTGTAGCGATGATTGTTGTATGTGTAATAAGTGAAATAGAAGGGAACATAGAGGAGTTCACCTTGGTTGGTTAGTTCGATGTTGGTAGAAGTCTTTAACTTGCGCACCTTTTGATTGCCAATCTGAGCATGCACGCTGCGCATCGCCAACTCATCCGTATGTGCCTTGCCCCACTTCTTCCATACATCCTCTGCACTCATAGCAGACAAGGCAGTGAGAATATGACTATCAGTGGCATCAATGTTGTCTGCCACAAAAGGACTCAGAGCCTCTGTATCGTAAGGCAAGCAAGCTGTAAAGTCGCGAAGTTCCTTGGGAAGTTCACCCTTGCCATCGTTGGCTAAGAACAAGTAGGCCATCTTGCCTGTTGCATTGCCATGAAGCTGCTGCTGATTAGCGCCATTGCCGCTCCACGCCACCTGATAGGTGCCCTCATAAAGATACATGGGAAGATAGATACAGAAAACATCCTGAGCAGTGATGGCTTGAAACACATCGCATGGCACATAATCGGTATCGACCAAGGTTTGCGCCATCAAATGCTTGAAGCCCTCCACATCCATCGTGGGCAACACATAGCGCATGGGCATGGACGCATCGACCGCCTGGGACAAAGGGCGTTCCATCCTATTGTGACAAACGGGACACGTTATCGCCTGTTCGAATGCAAAGAAGTAGGTTAACTTGGCATTGCATGCAGGGCATTTCAACACTTGTAATTTTCTTGTCTCTGCCATATCTTCCTATTTTTATATATTTTTCTACTATGTGAAATTCTCTATTCTTCATGCATGATTTCCCGCAGTGGAACCATGACGAAATCTCGTTCCTCCATCAAGGGATGAGGAATCTTGAGATCGGGCTCGTCGATGTGGAGGTCGTCGTAGAGAAGAATATCAATATCGATGATGCGGTCGTGATACTCGCCATTCACCGACTTGAGGGTACGCCCCATCTCCTGCTCTACATGCTGGGTGGCCTCGAGCAACTGGCGAGGCGCTAAGGGCGTGAGCACACATATACAGGCATTGATAAAGTCGTTGGGCGAAGAATAGCCCCATGGCTTCGTCTCATAGAGCGAAGATTGGCTTTCTACGTCGCCTATCCTCTCGCCTATCCTCTCGATGGCCTCGCGGATATTACGCTTGCGGTTGCCCAAGTTGGAACCAAGGCTTAAGTATACTCGATGCATGATATGTGGTGTAAGATTTGCGCTTCGTGGCTCTATCATTAGAATCACGAAGCGCTTATTTCTTAATAATAAAACGTACTAAGACGTAAGTAAATTAGTCGTTGAGAATGAGCAGAGAGTCGCCAAAGCAACCAAACATATAGCCATTCTCTACTGCCTTGGTGTAAGCCTCATAAACGAGATCGTAGCCACCAAAAGCGGCAGTACTCATCATCAGCGTAGACTCAGGATGATAGAAGTTGGCCACCATACTATCGGCAAGTCCAAACTCATAAGGAGGGAAGATAAACTTGTTGGTCCAACCATCAAACTCCTTCATCATGCCATCAGTGCCTACAGCAGTCTCTGTGGCCTTGATGACACTGGTGCCTATGGCACAAACATGGTGACCTGAGCGCTTTGTGTTGTTTACCAACTCGCAAGCTTCCTTGCCAATGTGCATCTGCTCTGAGTCCATCTTATGCTTGGTAAGGTCTTCTACCTCTATCTCGTGGAAGTTGCCTAAACCGCAATGCAGAGTGATGAAGGCTGAGTTGATGCCTCTAATCTCCAATCGCTTCATAAGCTCGCGCGAGAAATGCAAACCTGTGGCAGGGGCCGTTACTGCACCTTCTTTGTCGGCAAAGACACACTGGAAGTCTTCCATATCCTCCTCTGTGGCATGATGCACCTCACGCCTGTCGATGATATAACGTGGCAGTGGAGCCTCACCCAAAGCGAAGAGTGAACGCTTGAAGACATCGTGCTGTCCGTCCTCATCATAGAGGAATCGGAGAGTACGGCCACGGCTGGTAGTATTGTCAATAACCTCAGCCACCATCTCATTAACCTCATCGAAGAAGAGTTTATTACCGATACGGATTTTTCGAGCAGGCTCTACCAGTACATCCCAAAGACGCATCTCCTCGTTCAACTCACGAAGCAAGAACACCTCTATCTTGGCATCGGTCTTCTCCTTGGTGCCATAGAGACGAGCAGGAAACACTTTTGTGTCGTTGAAGATAAAGGTATCGCCCTCATCAAAATAGTTAACAATATCCTTAAACTCAATAAACTCGCCCTCTATAGGATTTCCGTTCTCGTCCTTGCGGTACATCTCGATAGTTTCAGACTTGCGGTGAAGTACCATCAGGCGTGCCTCATCGCGACGAGTCACCTCAAAAGTACGTTCCTCGCCTGTGGAAGTCTTAACAACGCGCTTGGTCTTGTGTGGATAAAGCGCCACCTGTGCCTCAGGCAACTTAAAGCTAAATTGTGACAGTTTCATGTTATATTTGTCTCCTTTCTAAATATCTATATATATGATTTACTTGGATTATTTCTCGTTTCGAGCATTAGAAGCTGTGCCCTCATCCTGTACGAGGTCTTCAAGTTCCTGCTGAAGAAGCCATTCCTTAAAGTGCTCAAAGCTCACACAGTTGTCGACAGTGAAATCGCCCACTCGTGTGCGTCGCAGTTGGGTAAGGAAAGCACCGCTACCTAAAGCTCTTCCTAAGTCGCGAGCCAAAGAACGAATATAGGTTCCTTTTCCACATACCACTCGCAAGCTCACCTGCTTGGCCTCATCATCATAGTGGGTAAGTTCTATCTCATCGATACGCACCGTCTTGGGCTTAAGGGTCACGTCCTCGCCTGCTCTGCGCAGTGCATAGGCTCTATCACCATTCACCTTCACGGCACTATATGTGGGGGGTACTTGTTGTATTTCGCCCACAAACTGGCGCAAGGTTTCTTCCACCAGTTGTCGGGTGATGTGACGAGTGGGATAAGTATGGTTTACAGTATGCTCAAGGTCGTAGCTGGCTGTTGTAGCACCCAACTGAAGAGTTGCAGTATACTCCTTGGTATGGGTCTGCAACTGTTCTATCTCCTTAGTCTTCTTGCCTGTGCAGAGTACGAGAACACCTGTGGCCAAGGGGTCGAGCGTTCCTGCATGTCCTATCTTCACCTTGTGGTGCAACGTTTTAGAGAGCACATAGCGAATGTGGGCCAAGGCTCCGAAGCTTGACATACGGTAGGGTTTGTCGATGGCAATGATTTCTCCTGTCTGGAAATTCATGTCTGGCAAATAGAGTTTTGTCGTTTTTTAATGTTAGAATGAGAAAAGGATGGTAAGTAATCCTGCTATGGCGCAATAAACACCAAAATAGATGAGCTTGCCTTTCTTGACAATGTTAATCATCCACTTGCAAGCAAGACAGCCTGACACAAAGGCTGCAATGAAACCTATAGTCATGGGCAATAACTCGATGCCTCCAAAGGTTTCTTCGCCCTTCATTCCCTTCAGCAAGTCAAGCAGTGCTTCACCAAGAATAGGAGGAATCACCATAAGGAATGAGAACTGTGCCATCTTCTCTTTCTTGTTACCGAGCAAGAGGCCTGTGGCTATGGTTGTACCAGAACGTGATAAACCTGGCAATACAGCCAAAGCCTGTCCTAAACCGATGACAAAGGCGTGCCACAAGCTGATGTCCTCCCTTTGACGAGGCTTGGCATAATAAGAGAAGGCAAGAAGAAGCGCTGTAACAAGCAGCATACATCCTACAATCAATAGTCCTGAACCGAAGATTTCTTCTACCTGATCCTTGAAAAAGACACCAACAATGCCCACAGGAATCATAGAAACGACGATATTAAGGGCATACTTCGTCTCTGCGTTCATCTGAAATTTAAAGAGTCCTTTCAATATCCAGTCGATCTCCTTCCAGAGTACTACCAAGGTACTCAAAACGGTAGCTACATGAACCATAATGGTAAAGCCCAAATTAGACTCTCCATCGATTCCAAACAAATAGGCACCAATAGCCAAATGGCCACTGCTGCTGACTGGCAAATATTCTGTTAGGCCCTGAACAAGACCTAATATTAAGGCTTCAAACCAATTCATTGTTATGATAAATATTGAATAGTAAATACAGAATGTGGCTTACACCACAAAAGAAGAAATTACAATTGGTCCTTTGGTTTACGAACCACAGCATAGATAATAGAGAGAAAACCTATCAGAGTTACTGTTGGACCTACAACGATACGACGGGCACTGAAAATATCGACGTCAAATGTATGTTCGTTGGAACCTGCTCCACTCATCAAGATAAAGCCAAGGATAATAACAGCCATACCAATACCCAACAAAATAAAGTTCATCTTGTCAAATGCTAAATTCTTCTTATCCATTATATATAATGTTTAATGTGTAATGTTTAATGTTTACTTTGCAGGAGTCTGATTCCTAAGAGAATATTCTGAGTCAGATTCCCGAGTCTGGTTACTAATTAAATCTTGTAGAGGTCGCCTGCCTTCATTTTGAGGAACTTGTTGACGGAGATACAAGCACAGATAGCTGTGATGATGATTCCGAAAAGGAAGACTGCACCACCCGTGATAGCTAACTCTTGCCAACCTAACACCATAAGCAAGTCAGGCTCGTTGACATACCAAGCATAAAGGCAACCTGCCAAAAAGCCATCAGCCACAAAAGCCGAGAGAAGACCTATGAGAACAGCTCTATTGATAAAGGGGCGACGAATAAAGCCCCAAGAGGCTCCCACTAACTTCATGGTGTGAATCGAGAAGCGACGAGCATAAATACCGAGCCTCACCGTATTGTTGATAAGCGAGAACGAGATAAACGTGAGCAATGCTGCTACACAGAGCAGACCGATGCTGATACTGGCAAGCATGCGGTTGACCTGCTCGATGAGTTCGTGCTGATAACTCACCTCTGTTACACGTGGATAGGCTTTCAACTCCTTGGCTACCCACTTAAGCGAATCGTTGTTGGCATAGTCGGCCTGGGTCGTTACCTCGATGGATGGTTGGAAAGGATTGCCACCAGCAAATTCGCTGGGATTAACGCCAAGTTCTTGGGTAGCTTCTTTGAGTGCCTTGCCTTTAGAAATATAGTTGAGTGACTTCACATAGGGCTTGGCCTTCAGTTGCTTGCACATCTGCACCACCTCCGAATTGGTCATATCCTGTTCGAGCATAACAGACACGACGAGGTTCTCCTTCACATAAGAGGAGAGATTTCTTCCCATAAGTACGGAGAATATGACCAAACCGAGCAAGACGAGCACCATGGCAGTGCTTATACATAGGGTAACCACCTGCAATCCTCGGTGACTGCTGGGCTTATATTGTTTCTTTCTCATTTACTGAAAGGGTATAATATTCCAAATTTGGTGCAAAGTAACAAAAAAATGTGCGAATAAACGAGGGTTTAATAGATATTAACACAAGAAGGAGAGCCTACCTACTGGTTAGCTCTCCTCTTGTGTATAAAGAAAAAAATCGTTTCTATGAAAGAATATCAAACTCTTACGAAGTTACATCTTGGTGATAACACCCTTTTCTGTACTTTCGAGGAACTTGATAATATTGCGCACTTCCTCGCCATCGGGCACCTGATCCTTGATCTGATTGATAGCATCAAAGAGTGAGGTCTGACCATGGAAGACGAGTCGATACGCATTAGCTATATGCTTACGCACCTTCTCGGTAACCTCGGCTGCTTCCATGATGATGGTGTTAGGACCTGCATACTTAACTGGTTTACCACCAGCGATGATGTAAGGAGGAATATCCTTCGAGAAAGTCGTTCCTGCCTGAATCATTGAAAGGTCGCCAACACGTGTCTTGGCATTCTCAACTACAGAGGTAGAATAAATGACTCCATTACCTATCA
This sequence comes from Candidatus Segatella caccae, assembly GCA_900556395.1. GTDB lineage: Bacteria > Bacteroidota > Bacteroidia > Bacteroidales > Bacteroidaceae > Prevotella > Prevotella caccae. The sequence goes on from USOQ01000056.1 coordinate 15,310, forward strand.
CGCAGTCGCCAGCAATCTTGGTACCATATCCAAAGACACAACCGTTACCTATCACAGTATCGTGAGAGATATGAGCACCTTCCATCAGGAAGTTATTATTGCCAAGCACGGTTTTTCCACCTTGATGTGTACCACGATTGATTACTACATTTTCACGGATGGTATTGTTATCACCTATCACTACCTCACTCTCCTCACCGGTAAAGTTGAAGTCCTGAGGCAATGCAGCAATAACAGCAGCCTGGAACACCTTATTATTTTTACCCATGCGAGTACCATTCATGATGCTCACGAAAGGATAAATAATACAGTTGTCACCGATGACCACATCATCCTCAATATAGACGAATGGATAGATCTTGCAGTTGTCTCCTATCTTAGCTTTAGGAGAAACCTCCGCCTTTGGACTGATTATACTTGCCATAATAATCTAACTTTTAACATTTAACACTTAACATTACTTGGCTCCGCCACCCAAGGCATAGTAAAGGTTGACAACAGCCTGCATCTTATAGAAGTCGTCAGCCACCTTAGAAAGCTGCACATTGAGGAGAGAAGACTGTGCCTGGATAACCTCAAGATAAGAGCCACCAGCTTCACCCATCAACTTGCGAGTGTCTTCTACATTCTGCTTAAGTACCTCGATCTGCTGTGCCTCGATTCTTCCCTTTTCGTCTGAAGAGTTATAGAGAACAAGGGCATTGCTTACTTCACTACCAGCCTTCAGCACTGCATCTTGCCAAGTATTGTAGGCCTGCTCATACTGCAACTTAGCCACATTGAGTCCTGCAATAAGGCGTCCGTTCTGGAAGATAGGCTGTACAAGAGAGCCTACAGCAGAGAGAAGCCACTTTCCTGGATTCACAATACCTGCGCCTGCAGAATTGGTAAAGGCGCCAGTTCCCGAGATAGAAATAGAAGGATAGAAACGGCTACGAGCTGTCTCCACGCCATAGAAGCATTGTGCCAAATTCATCTCGGCAGCATGAACGTCTGCACGATTATTTAGCAACTGCAAGCCTACACCAGTAGAGAAGTTGGCAGGTAGACTTTGATCCTCAAGCTTACCACGCGAGATGGCATGTGCCTGCTCACCGATAAGAAGACTGAGCGAGTTTTCTGTCTCACGAATCTGACGTTTCAAGTCTGCCTTCTGTGCAAGTACAGAGTAATAGTTTGACTCTGCTGCCTGAACTGATGTAGAGCGATAGCCCACCTTAGCATCCTTGAGCAGTTGCATCGTCTGCCAGGTGTCCTTGGTAAGACCTTCCATGTCGCTCACTATTTCAAGCTGCTTGTCAAGCATCAGGAGTGAATAATACATATTGGCAATACCAGCTATCAGATTGGTTTGCACTGACACCTGATAATCCTTCATCTGCAACAATGCCATCTGTGCACCTCGCTTCTGTGAAAGAAGATTACCAAAGAGGTCTAAGCTCCATGACGCGTTAACAGGCAGACTATAAGTCTTTGTAGCCTTATTACCGTCCCAAGAAGATATCGTACCTTGTGGGGTAAATGTAAATGATGGTACGAAAGCCAACTTGGCACACTTGAGTTGCGTTTCAGCCATCTGGATATTGAGCGCAGCATTGAGCAAGTTGACATTGCTGGCCAGTCCCTTCTCGATGAGAGCCTGCAACTGTGGATCGGTGAATACGCTGCGCCAAGGAATATTAGCGAAAGACGCTGTATCCTTCACTGCCAATGTATCAGACACAGAGGCTGAATCGCGTACGATACCACTGGTCTTCACATCCGGACGCTCATACTTTCCGTAGAGAGTCTTGCAGCTGCTCAATGAGAGCGCTGCGAGACCTAATATGACAATATTTAAATTCTTTTTCATTGTTTCGCTTGAAGTTACATCGTTATTACTTCTTCTCGATACCTTTTCTGCGATGAGCAGCACTGGCATACTGCTCCAACTCAGTAGCAGCCTCAGCATTAAACTCATCCTCGAACTTCAATGGAGTCAACTTCTCCTGCAACCACTGGAAGACAGCGAAGAGAGCAGGAACCACGAAGATCTGACAGATAGTACCAATCAACATACCACCTACAGCTGCTGCACCCAAAGTCTGGTTTCCATTCTTACCTACACCTGAAGCAAACATCAGAGGCAACAAACCGATAACCATCGCCAAAGAAGTCATCAAGATAGGACGCAGACGGGCACCAGCGCCAAGCACTGCAGCCCAAGAGATGCTCATACCCATCTTTCGGCGTTCAAGCGCAAACTCTACAATCAAGATGGCATTCTTGGCCAACAGACCCATCAGCATGATTAACGCAATTTGCATGTAAATGTCATTGGACATGGTTCCTAAAATCATCTTCAATGCAGGAATGTTGCCCAATGAGCCGACACCGCTGACGAACAAGAAGCTGCCCAGCAATCCGAACGGTACGGAGAACAATACGGAGAGCGGAAGGATGTAGCTCTCATATTGTGCACTCAGCAACAAGTAGACAAATACGAAACAGAGTATGAAAATCAAGCCGGTGGTACTGCCGCTTGTCTCGGCCTCTTCACGTGCCATACCGCCAAGTTCGTAGGCAAAGCCGGCAGGCAGGTTCTCTTTGGCGACCTCTGCAATGGCGGCCAGTGCCTGACCGGATGTATAACCACTGGCAGGAGCTACCATTACCTTCATGGATGTATAAAGGTTGAAACGGCTGATAATATCAGGGCCATAT
>USOQ01000057.1 GCA_900556395.1 Candidatus Segatella caccae
GAACCCCTATGCCAAGATTGAGAATCTTGTATCCTAACCATTAGATGAATCGACCAGATTTTGCACTCACGAAAATCAACTTGCGGAAGGTGGGGGATTCGAACCCCCGGTACGGTAACCCGCACGTCAGTTTAGCAAACTGGTGGTTTCAGCCACTCACCCAACCTTCCTTGTCGGACTTGTTAACCGAACTCAAGCATCATTTCTCAAATGCGAGTGCAAAGGTAACGTTTTTATTTTATTCCACCAAATTTTTTGGCAATTATTTTTTAATTATTCTCATTTTCTCCTGTAAACTGCCCTATAAAGTAGATATAACCGCTACGAACATCCGTTATCATATACACGAAAGGACGATTGGCATGAAACTCTACTCTACGTGGATCTGGCTGCAAAGAAGTCAACATGACAGCAGCAGCAGTTACAGCAGCAGCCTTGGTACCCTCTTCGCTCACCTCTATCTTTGCCTTCTGAAGCATCTTAGAGATATAGACATTTCCATCGGCCAGCTTGCTGAAGTTAGCCTTGCTTGAATCAAACATACTGGGTGCTCCCAACTTGCTGACAATCTCATTGAGCGGCAATTTCAGCTCTGTAGTGAAACGTGGCAGCTTCAGGTCAACTACGCACTCTTCCATCTTTCCGCTGAGAGCAGCCAACTTATCGGCATCGAGCGATTTCATCATCTCGTCGATCGACTTACCCTCTCGTGGCAACAATACTGTCATGGCATAAGCTCCATTGCCATAAGGCATATTAATGGCAGAGAACTGTTCGTTGTCTGCAAAGAAATATTTGCCCACACGGTGCATCATATTCACGCGCTTCATGTCACGAGTGTACCCCTTGAAATTCTCCATCTTGGTTTCACTCTTCTTAAACTTCTTCTCCCAGCTTCCATTAAAGTAGATGGCATTCATGATGTATGAGATGGCATTAGCATCCACCTGGTCGATAATGGTTGGAATCATACCATTGGTATGCTTCTTGCACCATTCGTTGATATGGGAAGTAGTCTTGCTGCTACCAAAGTCAAGAGACTCTATGCCTGCCTGATAGTTGTCTGCCACCTCCTTGGCGAAGGCATCTTTCAAAGTATAATGCTTGTTGAGTGCAATATAGTTAGCTATGTTGACCGTGGTAGCAGGGTCTGCCTTACCCGCATACTGCATCATGCTGCGGCTAAGCGCATTCAGTTCGTCGAGCGACATATCGCCGTCACATCCCAAAGCCTTCAGTATCTCCTGTTGAGTTTGTCCGTCGGCACCATTGGCAAGCATCCCCATCAGGTAAGTAAGACTCAACGGAGAGATAACCTTAGAGTCGAAGCCTGCCACCTGTGAGAAGAAATTGAGTGCAAACTGATTGTTCTTCTTCGCGAAAGCTTGCTGAGCATCAGAAAGAACGAGATATTCAGGATCCATATTCTCTACATTACCCTTAGAAGCTTCTATACTGGTGGTGCCTTGCTGCACCTGTTCTTGTGCTTTCTTGCTTGTGCTGCAAGATGTGGTGAGTGCCATTGCCAAAGTTGCAAGTGCCACTGTTGTCGTTTTCTTGTTCATCATTATTCTCTTATTTGTTGATTTTATCAGATTAAACGTAATGACTGCTTAATCATTGCACCGCAAGAGCGGCTTTTAACCGACATTAACAAAAAAGAGCAGAAGAATGTGCAACACCCTCCTACTCTTTTACCTTTTATTTTTTTACCTTTAAAAAGGTAGCAAGGCTCTTTTCTACTTTTTTACCTTTTTACTTTTTTACTTTTCAACAAACTTATCACCCGTCTGCTTGATGAGTTCCTTGGCATATTTCTCAGGATAACCGGGGCGTGCAGGACGAGCACCTAATCCATCCTCGGTACGAACAAAGTTGCCATCCTTGTCGGTAGGCTTGATGATCATATCGTTATACTTCACCACCATGAACTGGAAGAGCTGCTTCCATCGTGCCAGCATCTGCTGAGCCTTCTCGATGCCATAGTCGTTGAGATACTTGACAGCCTGCTGTGGATGCTGCGCATAGAGTTCCTTTGCCTTAGCCTCTACCTCGTTCTGTGCAGCAAAATAGCTATTGTCAAGACTATCGCGCACCGCTTTCAGTGTGGGGAACAACTGGCTGTAGCGTGGATAGACCATATTGCTTGTCATGTTGCATACCCAGTATGCATTCTTGTCGCTGAAAGTCACAGCATCAGCACCAGGAGTGTTGTAGCACTCAGGCTGAACCGTAGAGCTACAGTAAATAGGCGTAAAAGGCACCATGTTGGCATCGTCGTTGCCAAACCAGAGCACACCGCCAATCTCACGAGGCAACCAAGCACGCATCTGACTCACATAGACAAAGCCACTCTGCTGTGTGCTTGTAGGACGCTCGTTGAAACACTGCTTGCCATCCACCTTAAACGAAAGAGGTGTCGGACGATAAGGCATCTGCCAGATGCCACCACCCAAGTCGTCGCCATCGGCAACCGACAGTGGCGTTCCTTCATAATGGTCACGCATGCAAGCCTCCATATCCTGTACACTCACCTTGCGGTCGGGCACTATCCAGAGAGGCATATCCTCCGCCTGAGGATCCTTGCCAAGCGCCCAAGGCAAGTATCGACTCATGTCTTTGAAGTGATTAAAGAAAGCCCATGCACGCGCATCGCAGAAACGACGTCCCGAGAAATCGGGCTTGGCATAAGCCATCTTCCAAGAGAAGTCGGCATCCTTGCCTTTATACCATCCCTTGCTGCGTGCAAAAGCCACCACGTCTTTGGCATACATCACGTTATTCTTGTCCTTCATATTAAACTTGCCTATGCGACTCTGGTTGGCATGTGCACAGATGGCATCGTCAGGGATGCGCTGAGCTACCCATACAGTACCCTTACTACCAGGACCCTTACCCATCATCTCCATAATCCACGCCTCGTTGGGGTCGCAGATGGTAAAGGTTTCTCCCTCTGAGTTATAGCCATAAGTATTGGTAAGAGTAGTCATTACCTTGATGGCCTCACGTGCAGTCTTGCTGCGTTGCAGCGCAATGTAGATGAGCGATCCATAGTCGATAACACCAGTAGAATCGACCATCTCCTCTCGCCCACCATAGGTAGTTTCACCGATAGTCACTTGCCACTCATTGATATTACCTATTACATTATAGGTCTCTGCAGCCTCTGGTATCTCGCCATGATATTTGTTGGTATCCCAGTCGTACACCTTGCGCATCTCACCCTTGGCATGCTTGCCAGCAGGATAATGGCAGAGTCCCTGGAACATACCATAGTCATCGGCACTATATGAACACATCACCGAACCATCGGTAGACGCTTTCTTACCTACAATAAAATTGGTGCAGGCATCCGCCTCTGAGACACTGCCCAACATGGCTACTGCCATCAAGACAGAAGCAAAAATCTTATTCATAAAAATATACCTTTATTTATAAACACAAAAAGGGAAAAGCACTTGAATTTTTCACTCTTCCCTTTTCACTATTTCCTATTCACTTACTTATTCGCAAGCTTTAAAACTCATATCCAAGCCCTTGACGCTGTGAGTCAAGGCACCCACAGAGATGAAGTCAACACCCTGCTCGGCATAGTCGCGGATGGTATCGTATGTGATACCGCCTGATGACTCAGTCTCATACTTGCCTGCGATAATGTCGACAGCCTTCTTGGTGTCAGCCACAGAGAAGTTGTCAAGCATGATACGGTCAACATCGCCATGCTTCAGCACCTGGTCGAGCTCATCGAAGCTGCGTACCTCGATTTCAATCTTCAAGTCGAGACCCTTCTCCTTGAGATAAGCATGGCAACGGTCGATGGCGTTATCGATACCGCCAGCGAAATCGATGTGATTGTCCTTGAGGAGAATCATATCGAAGAGACCAATGCGATGGTTCATACCACCACCGATCTTCACTGCCTGTTTTTCGAGCATACGTAATCCTGGAGTTGTCTTACGTGTATCGAGAACGTGTGTCTTCGTTCCTTCAAGTCGTTTCACATACTTAGCTGTCATCGTAGCGATACCGCTCATGCGCTGCATGATGTTGAGCATGAGACGCTCAGTCTGCAACAAAGAACGAATCTTGCCTTCCACCACCATGGCGATGTCGCCCTTCTTCACAGGGGTACCATCCTGCATGAGCACCTCTACCTTCATGGTAGGGTCGAAGCGTGCAAACACCTTCTTAGCAACTTCTACACCTGCCAAGATACCGTCTTCCTTAATGAGCAGATGGCTTTTGCCCATAGCATCCTCTGGAATACAGCAGAGAGTGGTATGATCGCCATCACCAATATCCTCAGCAAAAGCCAAGTCTATCAATTTGTCTTCTAACTGATCTACACTTAACATAATCTATTGTTTAGTTTGTTAATGATTACTTACATTTATGAAAAAGCCGAGGCTTCACTCTATATTCAGAGTCCCAACCATCTTCCACGATGGTAAGCTCTCAGCAGTCCTGCTTCATCGGCCCTTACCTCGATTGTTCCTCCCAACCATTCGGTCATAGGTTGCTCTTGCTCGAAGGGGAAGCATCTGAGCACTCGTCCGTCATCAGCAAGTTCTACGATGGCCTGACCTATCGTCTTTCCGTCTTCCAGGATGACCTGATGAGCAGCATATCTTTTCATTCTTACTATGTTTTTAGAATTCTCCTATTTAACCACATTCAAGTCTACCTTTTCCACAGGTTTCAACTCACGAGGAACTGTCATCTTCCTGTTGATAGGCATAGGCTTCACAGGCATATTCCCTTTGGCACGAATCGGCTGGATAGACTGTACCGATGTTGTTGTCGAAGTTGACAATGTCTTTTTCGTGCTGTCCATCGTAGCGGCATTGCCCCCACTTTGTCCATTCTGTCGAATGTCAGCCTCATTGTTCAGGGTTGGTAACGGCTTCTTGTGCATCTTGATCATGCGGATATGATCCAGGAACATTAGCTTGAGCGTTGTTGCCGAACTGAAGTCGTTAGAGAAGTCACCACTGTTGAGCAAGAAGAATCCCTTAACGCTCTTGATGCCCAGCGTATCACGATCTTCCACCTGCATGGAGTAACGCTGCGAACTCTGCACATGAATGACCTGCGAAGCGATACTATCGTTACCAAACTGCACTGCCAACACCGCCAATCCATCGCGTATACCATCTTGATAGATGAAATGCGACTCAAAGTCGAGCATGATGCAATCACCCTTATGGAACGACGTATCCGCCTTGATCTCGAAATTGTAATAGTTGAGCGGTTTTGCCGTCATCAAGACCAGCGAGCGTGTACCCTTCCAGATATTCGTCGTATCACCCGAAGATGCAAGATCTCCAAACCTACTCTGATCATTGGCATCAGCACCCAGCGAGATAGCTTCATCGTTGAGTCGTTCACTAAGATTCTTATATATGGTGTGCAACTTTTCGGTATGTCGCATATAGTAAACCATCGAAGAATCAAACTCAGCCGAAGTAACATCATATTTTCGCAACACCGCATCCTTGTATACAAAGCGCTGTTTTTCGTCGCCTCCATCATTCTGTACCAGAGCCAGTGCCAAATGATAATCATGAAGAATATCCTCCATCTTACCCTCAGACAAGACATCACTGGGCAAACTGGGTTTGCAGCCCGTAAGCGACATGCTCCCTACCGACATCACAAAGGCCAAGAGCAACAACGTATGCTTCATCTTCATCATGACTTTGCTTCCTCCTTATCCTTACCTAATGCCTCCAACTCTTTTCGACAGAAGAGCAAGAGCGTGATGATACCTACTGTCACACACGAATCTGCAAAGTTGAACACTGGGTCAAAGAAGGTAAAATCACTTCCTCCGAAGAAAGGCATCCACGACGGCCATGTTATCGTAAAGAAAGGGAAACGGAACATATCGACCACCTTACCCATCATAAAGCCTGAATATCCTGTACCGAAGGGCACAAAATGTGAAATATAGAATGGTTCAGAGGAGGTAAATATGAGTCCGTAGAACATGGAGTCTATCATGTTGCCAATAGCACCCGTGGTAACCAGCGCCACCATATAGACATAGAGCAGGCGATGCTTTCCCGCTTTGATGATACGTCGCAGATACCACAACAAAACGATGATGGCAGCTGTACGCAACAAACTTAACGTGAGCTTATTGATAAACGACATGCCCCATGCCATACCATTGTTCTCAACAAAATCGATAAAGAACCAGTCGGTAACACGAACAGACTCACCAAGACAAAAGTGGGTCTTGACATAAAGTTTGATTATCTGATCGATAACCAATAATGTCACCACCATTGCCGTGACGAGCCATCCTGTATGTTTTTTACATTGCTTCATTGATTAATGCTTTCTGGCTTGCTTAGAAGCGACACTCAACGTGGCATGAGGAACTGCCCGCAGACGCTCTTTCGGAATGAGTTCTCCCGTCTCACGGTCTATGCCGTAAGTCTTGTTCTTGATGCGTACGAGTGCACCCTCCAGGCCTAAGATAAACTTCTGCTGTCGCTGCGCCATCTGTATGATTTCCTCTTTACTCTGCGCCTCACTGCCCTCCTCCAGAGCTTTGTATGTAGGAGAAGTATCAATGATGTCGTTGCTATCTGAGTGATTGAGCTGTGCCATCATTTCAGCATAGTTGGCTTTAGCCACTTTCAATTTCTCATTGATGATACTGCGGAATTCTTCCAATTCCTCGTCGCTGTATCTCTTCTTTTCGCTTGCCATAGATATTAAGTATTAAGTTAATAAATGTATGATTAATTTTTCTCTACCAGAATATTGAGCTTAAACTCGTCAAACTCAGTTTCTGTACCATTGTTATCAGCAATAATTATCTCATCAGCCAATACCTGAGTCTTGATATAGTCGCCGAAAGCTTCGATGGCAGCGTTGGTCTCCTCGTTGGAAGCCACTGTCACCTTGATGCGGTCGGTAATCTCCAGACCAGTCTCCTTGCGGAGGTTTTGGATACGGTTGATCAGCTCACGAGCCATACCCTCCTTCTTCAATTCAGGAGTCAACTCTACCTCAAGCGCTACGGTCAGATTGCCCTCGTTAGATACGAGCCATCCTGGGATATCCTCTGAGATAATCTCCACGTCGGCTACCTCTACCACGGCTTCCTGTCCGTCAATATTCAATGTGAGGCGGCCTGCCTTCTCGAAGGCTGCAATCTGGTCCTGATCGAGCGCAGACATCTGGGCAGCAACACCCTTCATCAGCTTGCCGAACTTCTTACCCATCACTCTGAAGTTACACTTCACCTTCTTCACGAGAATACCCTGACCCTCAATGAAGTTAACCTCCTTCACGTTCACCTCGTTCTTCAACAGTCCGGCTACAGCCTCAATGTGTGCCTTCTGCACATCATCTACTGCAGGAATCATGATCTGCTGCAGTGGCTGGCGAACCTTGATGTTCACCTTGCGACGCAATGCCAATACCATGGAAGTAATCTTCTGGGCAATGGCCATACGCTCCTCCAGGTCGGCATCGATAGCAGCCTCATCAGCTACAGGGAACTTATCGAGATGTACGCTCTCCAACTCGCCGCCCAAGTCGTGATACAACTCGTCTGCATAGAATGGAGCAAATGGTGCCAAGAGCTTAGCCACTGTCATCAGGCAGGTATAGAGAGTCTGGTAAGCACTCAGCTTATCCTCGCTCATCTCCTTACCCCAGAAACGTTTACGGTTCAGACGAACGTACCAGTTAGAGAGGTCATCGTTGACGAATGCATCGATGAGACGGCCTGCGCGGGTTGGATCATAGCCAGCCAACTCTCTGTCAACGCCCTTGATGAGGGTATTGAGTGAAGAGAGAATCCAGCGGTCAATCTCTGGGCGCTTCTCGAATGGTACCTGAGCAGCCTCAGCATCGAAACCATCTACGTTAGCGTAGAGGGCGAAGAAGCTGTAGGTATTATATAAGGTACCGAAGAACTTACGACGGGTCTCGTCCACACCATTAGGGTCGAACTTCAGGTTGTCCCAAGGCTCGCTGTTGGTCATCATATAGAAACGAACAGGGTCGGCACCATACTTATCAATCATCTCGAATGGGTTGGTTACGTTACCCACGTGCTTACTCATCTTGTTACCCTTGGCATCGAGAACGAGACCAGAAGAGATAACGTTCTTGAAGGCTACACTATCGAATACCATGGTAGCGATGGCATGCAGGGTGAAGAACCATCCACGGGTCTGATCCACGCCCTCGTTGATGAAGTCGGCTGGATAGAACTTAGGAGGAATAGCATATCCCTCGTAGGTGCTGTGGATGAGTGCATCACGGTCGGCCTCTGTGCCACGTGCCATCTCACCCTCGAATGGGTAGTGGAGCTGGGCGTAAGGCATTGAACCTGAATCGAACCAAACGTCGATGAGGTCGCTCTCACGATACATTGGCTTGCCCTCCTCGTTAACCAATACGATCTTGTCAACGTATGGACGGTGGAGGTCAATCTTATCATAGTTCTCCTGACTGTAGTCGCCAGGAACGAAACCGTTCTCCTTCAATGGGTTGCTCTGCATGATGCCTGCAGCCACTGACTTCTCGATTTCAGCATAGAGTTCCTCAAGACTGCCGATGCACTTCTCGCCACGGTTCTCGTCACGCCAGATTGGCAATGGAGTACCCCAGAAGCGGGAACGTGAAAGGTTCCAGTCGTTCAGGTTCTCGAGCCAGTTGCCGAAACGGCCTGTACCGGTGCTCTCAGGCTGCCAGTTGATGGTCTTGTTCAATTCTACCATGCGCTCCTTGCGGGCAGTATCCTTGATAAACCAGCTATCCAATGGATAATAGAGGATAGGCTTGTCGGTACGCCAGCAGTGAGGATAGTTATGCACGTGCTTCTCACTCTTGAATGCCTTGCCCTCCTGCTTCAACTCGTAGCAGATTACGATGTTCAGGTCTTCAGCCTTATCAGAAGCCTTCTTATCCCAAACACCATCCACATTAAACTGTGGGTCGTAGGCATTCTTCACGTAGTCGCCTGCGTGATGAGCGTATGCCTCCTTGTTGACACAAGCGCTTACGAAGTTGGCATCGAGGTCTTCGATGAGATAGAACTTACCCTGCAGGTCAACCATTGGGCGGGTCTCACCCTTCTTATTAATAAGGTAGAGGGCTGGGATATTGGCATCCTTAGCCACCTTGGCATCATCGGCACCGAATGTAGGAGCGATGTGCACGATACCAGTACCGTCATCGGTAGTAACGTAGTCGCCGAGGATGACGCGGAAAGCCTCGCTATCCATCTCAACGAACTTATCGCGACCATCCTCAGAAGCGAATACCTTCTCAGGATGAGCTGCAGCATATTCTGTAACGAAAGCTGGAGCAAAGTCATCTACCTTCTCGCATGGCTTTACCCATGGCAGGAGCTGCTCGTAGTGCAAGCCTTCGAGGTCTGTACCCTTCATGTGGTCGATAACACGCCATGGGCACTGCTTCTTCTCCTTGTCGAATGGCAGGAGATCGCCCTCCTTGCACTCCTGGTCAGCCTTCAGATATGAACCTACCAGCGCCTCAGCCATCACGAGTGTCATAGGCTCGCCATTGTAGAGGTTGTAGGTCTCGATAGCTACATAGTCAATCTTAGGACCCACACAGAGAGCCACGTTTGATGGCAAAGTCCAAGGTGTAGTGGTCCATGCGATGAAGTAAGGCTTGCCCCACTTGGTCCACTCTGCCTTAGGATCCTTGATGAGGAACTGGGCTGTGGTAGTGAGGTCCTTGACATCGCGGTAGCATCCAGGCTGGTTCAACTCGTGAGAGCTCAAGCCTGTACCTGCACCTGGAGAGTATGGCTGGATGGTGTAACCCTTGTAGAGCAGACCCTTGTTGTAGAGCTGCTTGAGAAGCCACCAGAGAGTCTCGATATACTTGTTGTCGTATGTGATATAAGGATGATCGAGATCTACGAAGTAACCCATCTTCTCGGTCAGCTCGCGCCACTCAGCGGTGAACTTCATCACATTCTCGCGGCACTTGTGGTTGTAATCCTCGGTAGAGATATACTTCTCGGAAGCCTTGTTGTCGATATCCTTCTTGGTGATGCCGAGTTCCTTCTCGACACCGAGTTCAACAGGGAGTCCGTGGGTATCCCATCCCGCCTTGCGGTGAACCTGGAAGCCCTTCATGGTCTTGTATCTGTTGAATGTATCCTTGATACTACGTGCCAACACGTGGTGAATACCCGGGTGGCCATTTGCTGATGGAGGTCCCTCGAAGAAGATAAACTGAGGGCAGCCTTCACGCTCATCGATAGACTTGTGGAAGATATCATTCTTCTCCCACGCTGCTAGTACGTCATTGTTTGTCTGAGTAAGATTCAGACCATTGTGCTCGGCAAATTTCTTAGCCATATTACCTTATATATTATGTTGTTTTATTTTCTTTTGCGCGCAAAGTTACAAAAAAAATATGTTCCTCCCAAATCTAATATGATTTTTTTACAAAACAAAACCTCGCGCCATATTCCATAAGAATATAACGCGAGGTAAATATAATGATTTTCAGAGCGAATGTTCGCTACGAAAACAGAGGTTGAGCGTATCGGATTAGTGACTATCCTCCTCGGCAGCCTTAGTCTTGGCGTCGTTAGCACCATAGAGACCATAGTAAGCCTGGTAGCGGTTGTAGCCCCAGTTAGCCTTCTCCTTGTTAGGATCGAGCTCCTTAGCCTTGTCGAGGTGCTTGATAGACTCCTCGTAGACAGCCTTACGCTCAGCAGGATTCTGTACATCAGAAGCCTTTACGTTGAGGCAAGCACCGAGATAAGTCATCACTACCACGTTTTCTGGCTGTACAGCCAGCGCCTTCTTCAAACATTCGATAGCCTTGTCGGCATCGTTCTTGCTGATATAGTACATACCCTTGTCAGCCAAAGCCACGAAGTTGTTAGGATTCTTAGCGATAGCGCCATCGAGCAATTCGAGCTGCTCTTTCTCCATCTTCAAAGAAGAGTACATGCTGTTAAGACCATCAAGAATCACGTCGTTGTTCTCGTCGTTAACATAGAGGTCCTTCAACTTCTTGATGTAAGCCAAAGAGTCAGCCTGATTCTTCAGACCATCCTTCATAACATAAAGCTTCAGATTGAGTGCTTCCTTAGCCTGCTCAGGATCCTTCATAGCCATGTCGCAGTACTTCTCGCAACGCTTGATATCCTTAGCCTGATAAGCATAACGTGCAGCAAAGAGTGCCACCTGTCCTAAGTAATCCTTCTCAGCTTCCTTCTCTTTCACCTTAGAGTCGAAGATAGGAGCATTCTCTGTATCGAGGAACTTACCCCAGTACTTCAGCACGTTCTCTGGTTCATTCTTCTGAGCAGCATCCTGACCTGCATTAACGAGCTGAATACGAGCCTGCCATACCAAGTCCTTATTGTCATCATACTTAGGTTTTACCTTACCCTTAGCATCAGGCAACTGGTCGTACTTATAGCACTCCAAGGCAGCAGAAAGCGCATTGTATGCGTTCTTATACATAGCCTCCTTGTCGGCAGTAGTAGTCTTCTTGATTTGATCTTCCAACTCTTTAGCCGACTCCTTATTATAGGCGTCCATGCTGAGCTTTACCAAGTAGTTGTAGGCTTTAGCTCTCTCGGCGTCGCTGGCCATAGAAGCGAGGTTTTGCTTTACCAAGGCTTTAGCCTCAGAATACTTCTTGGCACCGAGCACTGCCTTAAGGGCATCGCTATCGCCTGCAAATGCTGATGTGGCACCTAGTACCAACATGGCAGCTACAATTAACTTTTTCATGTTCTTTATCAATTAAGTTTGTGTTAATTTGTTAATTCTCGATTATTCGAAGTCGACGTTGGGAGTTTCCTCGCCCTCTGCAGATGCAGTCTCACCCTCTATCTCCTCACTCTTCTTGGCCCATGCAGCCTTGCTCTCCTCCTCTACCGAAGCCTCAAGTTCCGAGCTCATCACCTTGCATACGCTGGCAATGACATCATTCTTCTTGGCCAGGTTGATGAGGCGTACGCCCTGTGTGGCACGTCCCATGACACGACATTCAGCCACAGCCAGTCGTATCACAATACCGCTCTGGTTGATAATCATCAGGTCATTTTCGTCGGTCACATTCTTGATAGCTACCAGTCGGCCGGTCTTGTCGGTAATATTCAGGGTCTTCACACCCTTACCACCACGGTTGGTCACACGATAGTCCACCACGTCAGAACGTTTGCCGTAACCTTGTTCGCTCACCACCATGACGGTTTCCTTTTCAGGATCGTTGACAACGATCATACCCACTACCGCATCATCGTCACCATCAAGACGCATGCCACGCACACCCGTAGAGGTACGTCCCATCGTTCGGATAGTATTCTCATCGAAGCGTACAGCACGACCATTTCTATTAGCCAGAATCAGCTCGTTATGACCATTTGTCAGACGAACATCTACCACCTCGTCACCTTCCACGATATTGATAGCTATCACACCGTTGGCACGTGGTCGAGAGTAAGCCTCCAAGCAAGTCTTCTTCACCGTACCATTCTTGGTAGCAAATATTACATAATGACTATTGATAAACTCAGCATCATTCAATCCTCTAAGACGGAGGAATGCGTTCACCTGATCGTCGCTGTCGATATTCAGAAGGTTCTGGATAGCACGACCCTTAGAGTTGCGATCTCCCTCAGGAATCTCATAGCACTTCAGCCAGTAGCAACGTCCCTTCTTGGTAAAGAAGAGCATCGTCTGGTGCATAGTGGCAGGATAAATATACTCAGTGAAGTCCTTATCACGAGTGCGAGCACCCTTAGAACCCACTCCACCACGAGCCTGCTCACGGAACTCAGACAATGGTGTACGCTTGATGTACCCCATGTGGCTCACAGTGATGACAACAGGGTCGTTAGGATAGAAGTCCTCTGGATTAAACTCATGATCGTCTGGCTTAATTAAGGTACGACGCGCGTCACCATACTTTTCCTTTACCTCATTGAGTTCGTCCTTCATCACCTTCTTGCAGAGTTCAGGATCGTTGAGTATCTGGTTCAGATAGTCGATAGTCTTCATCAACTCATCAAACTCGTTGTGCAACTGTTCCAAGCGCAAGCCTGTGAGCTGGCTCAAGCGCATATCCACGATGGCCTTGCTCTGTAGCTCGTCGAGTTCGAAGCGTTTCTCCAAATTGCGTTGCGCATCCGAAGGTGTCTTGCTGGCGCGGATGATATGCACCACCTCGTCGATATTATCACAGGCGATGATAAGACCCTCCAAGATGTGAGCACGCTCCTGAGCCTTCTTCAGTTCAAACTGGGTGCGACGGATGGTTACATCATGACGATGTTCCACAAAATATTTCACACACTCCTTCAAACTCAGCAAGCGTGGACGACCACCAACAAGAGCGATACAATTCACAGAGAATGAGCTCTGTAAGGCTGTCATCTTGAAGAGTTTGTTAAGAAGTACATTAGCGTTGGCATCACGCTTCACATCGACCACGATACGCATACCCTGGCGACCAGACTCATCGTTGACATTAGAAATGCCCTCAATGCGACCTTCCTTCACCAAGTCAGCGATAGCCATCACGAGTTGCTCCTTATTCACACCATAAGGTATCTCAGTAATCACAATCTTGTCATGACTATCACCACACTCTATCTCGGCAGTGGCACGTACTACGATACGACCACGACCCGTCTCATAAGCATCCTTTACGCCCTGAATGCCATAGATGGCAGCACCTGTAGGGAAGTCAGGAGCAGGAATAAACTTCATCAGTCCTTCGGTATCGATATCTGGGTTGTCGATGTAAGCGCAACAGCCATCAATCACCTCACCCAGGTTATGGGTAGGAATATTCGTTGCCATACCTACGGCAATACCATTACCACCATTCACTAAGAGGTTAGGAATCTTGGTAGGCATCACAGAAGGTTCCTGCAGCGTGTCGTCGAAGTTGTTGACCATATCGACAGTCTCCTTCTCCAGGTCGTCCATGATATGCTCACCCATCTTTGAGAGGCGGCACTCGGTGTAACGCATGGCTGCAGGCGAGTCACCGTCCACAGAACCGAAGTTACCCTGTCCGTCGATGAGCGTATAGCGCATATTCCATTCCTGGCCCATACGAACCAAGGCTCCATATACAGAGCTATCGCCATGTGGGTGATACTTACCCAACACCTCACCTACTACGCGGGCACATTTCTTATAAGGTTTATCACTGGTGTTTCCAATTCCCAGCATACCATATAATATACGGCGATGCACAGGCTTGAAACCATCACGTACATCAGGAAGTGCACGAGCCACAATCACCGACATCGAATAGTCGATGTAAGATGACTTCATCTCTTCCTCGATGTTGATTTTCATGATTCTGTCATGATCAAGAGTCAGATTTTCGTCCATTTAATTTTTAACGTTGTATTTTTACTTGTTTTATATTCTCTTTTTCTTTAACAAATGCCCTCTAACGGCATTTATTTGCGTTCTAAGCGATTTTAGCCATCAGCTAATTCCCGACAAAGGTACAAATAAATATTCAATAAAAGCCGTTAAATCGAAAAAAAAGCACGAATTTAGCATTATTTTGTTTTTCATGAAAGGTGAGTTGTAGAACTTTCACTCATCCAGATACGTCTATAGCCCAACCTTATTCGACAACGAGAATTTTTTTTTTGTTTGGTAAGGGACTGAAGTCTCGCATGTACAGAAATTATAGTAGTTAAAGAAGTTATCACTCCCTTCGGTCGTTAGAAGTTATAGCCAATAGCCATTTTTGTTGTATACAATGCTCCCTTACGTACTGTGGCGTCATGAACGATGGCAGAGAAAGGAACTACAAAACAAGCATGAAAAAAAAGCCCAGGTATGTTTGGCTTACTTGCCAACAACACCTGGGTATTTCAAGGAGATAAAAATTGAGATTTCGGTGGATGCAAGTTATTCCTTGCTGCCTCCTCCACTTTTCACATCTTCGTTCTCGATGCCTCGCTCTGCTTTCTTCACACTCGCCTTGAGTGAGCCGAAGCGGTAAGTGACAGAGAAGTAGAAACGACGACTGCTGGTTTTCGACCAGGAACTTTGACGGAAATTGGTGCTTTCGGTCACGTCGTCTTGCCGCGTGTACTTATTAAACAGACTGCCCGCATAGACGCTTACGTTGAGACGCTTGTTGAGGAACGACTTCTTGACCGTGATACCATAGTCGGAATAAGAACTGCCCTTACCCTGAAGGGAAACACTCTTCGTACGGCCGAAATAATCTACCGAGATGAACCAGTCCTTGGGCAACGTCTGCTCTATGCCCGTGAAGGTATAGCCAAACCAACCATGGTTGCGCATAGTCTGACCATTGGAATAGTCGCTGTATAAGCCATACAGGTTGGAGTAGATACGTGTCTTGCTGAAGATGTTCCAGCTGACATAGGCACTCAGTGCCGATGCCTTCACCTTACCGATGTTCTCATAGGTGGTGTAGATGACCTGCTTGCCTGTAGGATGGCTCAGTCCTGCGATGGTGTGATCGTCAACGAGTGAGGTGACTTCCTCAATGCTGTTGTTGACAAAAGCTGTGGCAGCCTTCACGTTCAGACTCAGCTTGCTGGTATTGAGGTTGAAGCCCAACGTGATCTGATGCTTCTTCTCGCTCATCAGATCGCTATTGCCCTGACTGAGGGAAGCAGGATTGCTGTCATCGAGATAGGGATTAAGATACCAGATGCCTGGACGATAGATGCGCATGTTGTAGGCAAGGCTGAAATTGACGTAGTCAGATACACGCACGCCGAAACTTGCCGATGGCACAAGGTCGTCGAAGTTCTTGCGGAAGTCTTCGCCACGCCCTAAACGATATTTCACGTCTTGCAGGGTGTGCTCATAGCGAAGACCAAGACGACTGGACAGCAACTTCCATTTCACCCCATAACCCAAATAGCCTGCGAAGATGTCATTGGTATGCTTGTAATGCGAGCTGTTGGTCTCGTCGTAGGCGTAGTCGGCTGCACTCTGTGCCTCACGCATATAGCGATCGTCGTTGCTGTGATTGTCGCGCATGATGTACTTCAGACCCGCTTCCAAGGTGTGTATCTTAGCAAAGGGCGTGGTATAGTCTATTTGGAAGGTCTGCTCCAACGAATTGCCGTCCTGTTCGTGACGCTGGTCTTTCAGCAGGTGCAGATAGTCTTGCCATGTAGCCACGCCGTCCATGTCCTGATACACATATTCGTCGTCATTGCTACTGGGGTTGCTGTTGATTTTGTACGACAGGGTGAGCAGGCGGTCTTTCACAGGGAAGGAGCGCTGATAGTCGATGCCTCCATCTATGGAAGACCAACTATTGTGAGAACGGTCGAAGTTGGAATAATGATAAAGGGGACTTCCGTCGAGGGGCGATGTTGCCACTACCTGTCGCTCATTGGGTGTGTGGCCTCCGCCAGCCCATAGGCCAAACGAGGCTGACACGAGGCGCAGACTGTCGATCTCGTAACTGGCCTCGAAACTGCCCGAATGGTAGTTGTACCAGCCGTTGCTTGTGGAATTGCTCTCCACATTGGCTGAAGTTGCGTCGATGTTGCCCGTCACCTCGCGACGGTTGCCGCCCCAGTAGCGCTTGGCGTCGCTGTGATTATAGCTGTAGCGTCCGCTCACGGTGAGCTTGCCACTCTGTACGGTGCCAAACAGGTTGGCGCCTATGCGCCCCTGGGTGTTATAGTTGGTACCTACGGTGAGTGAATAGCCCTCCATACCCTTGCCTGTGGTGATGATGTTGATGATACCTCCCACTCCCTCGGCATCATACTTAGGACCAGGATTGGTGATAATCTCTATCTTCTTCACGCTATTGGCAGGCATGTTCTTAAGCACCTCGGAGGGATTATTCGACATCATGTTATTGGGTTTGCCGTTGACATAGACCTTGAACGACGAACTGTTGTTCACCATGATGTTATCCTGCCCGTCGACTGTCACCATCGGCACCTTGCGAAGCATCTCTAATACACTGTTAGCCTGTGCCTCGGGATCTGACTCTACATCATAAGTCATCTTGTCGAGCTCGCTCTTTACCAAGGGTTTCTTTGCCACTACGGTCACTGCATCCAAGTTTTCCGACCACTTGACGCTATCGTATGCCATCGTGTCTGTCACTTCTATACTGGCACTATTTGTGTCTTTATCTATCCATCGTGATGTATTTACTGCTGAGATGGTTGCCGTATAGGTCAGCAGCATGCCTATACCTGCCTGAATTTTTACCATTTTCTCTAATTCTTTAGGATGATCTTTTTATGTTTTGACCTTGATAGATGTAATATCTTCATTTTATGCGATGACCTACTTTCGTATATCATTATTTTCATAAATACAAAGGTACATAAAATGTAACTACAAGCACCTGTTTTTGACTTTATTTTACATTTAAATCATAAAACACTATCAATTTAACATTTAGGGAATATAAGGATCGAAATTTTGCTAAGTTAAGGAGTTTTTCGAGATGTTAGAGAATGTTCACTCTCTATAGTCCGCTGAGGAGTAAAGCCAAATGCCTCTTGGATTGAAAAGTTATGGTTCAAGATTTTTTATATCAAGATACTACGTTCGCCGGCCGAAGGGTAAGGCAAT
>USOQ01000058.1 GCA_900556395.1 Candidatus Segatella caccae
CGAAGTCGAGGAACTTAGATACCTGCTTCTTGATAGCTTCCTGGTTATGATAGAGTGTCTCAGAGTCGAGAAGATTACGCTCCTGGCTCTTGCCAGAAGGGTCACCAATCATACCTGTAGCACCTCCCACGAGGAGATAAGGCTTATGACCGCAACGCTGCAAGTGGCGAAGCATCATAATACCACAAAGGTGACCAATGTGCAAAGAGTCTGCCGTAGGATCAGTTCCCAGATAAGCAGACACCATATGGGTGTTGAGATATTCCTCTGTACCTGGCATTATCTGTGCCAGCATACCACGCCATTTCAATTCTTCAACAAAATTTTTTGCCATCGAATGATTTCTATTTATATATTACAATATGTGTTTGGGGCCTGACAACAGTCAGAAACTTACGGAACGGGGTCATAGCCCGAACCACCCCATGGGTTGCATCTTAATATGCGCCAAATGGCGAGCAACGTACCTTTAAAAGGGCCATGCTTGAGTATTGCCTGGCGAGCATATTCAGAACACGTAGGTGTAAAGCGACAAGAAGGGGGCGTAAAAGGAGTAATACACTTCTGATAAAACAGGATGGGCCATACCAACAACTTCGTCAAAGCCATAGTAAAACCATGTCCCATCCATGAAACTAATTTCTTCAGTCGACGCACCATCTTCTTTCCATTTTTATGGATTCTAACTGCAAGACGAGTCCTCCGTTTCTTTCAACAGCTTGTCAGCCACACGTCGAAGGAGCACCTGCATCTTGCTTTCCACCTTTGCAGACTCATACAAATGAGCATCCTGCCAAATGACAGCCAAAAGCAACTTCTTATGAGGCATCCTTTCCAAAACCTCAGCCAACAAAAACTTATTCTTACGATAGGCCTCACGAATCTGTCGTTTCACGCGATTTCGCTTCACCGCACGCTTAAAATATCGTTTCGATACGCTCACCAGCAATTCAGCCTTAGCAGTCTCTTTGCTCTGTCCTTCATCAACAAGCAGGAACACACCTCTTATAGGCCAGGCAGAGAAAGAACTGGCTTTTCCGCTGAAGAGTTGGTCAATGAGCAACTTGCTACACAACCGCTCTTCCTTGCCAAAAGTATGGGTTCCTATTGTTGATTCCATTATTATTTGTTATGGGTCTTCAGATATTCTTTCAGCGCACCAGTCATAGAAGGGAATTCCTTTGTAGGTGCACTCAGGTCTAAGCGCAAACCTTCTTCATCTACTGTCTTAGCGGTAGCTGGACCGAAAGCACCTACAGCCACATCGCCTTGTTCAAAGTTAGGGAAGTTCTTCTTTAGGGCCTTAACACCCGTAGGACTAAAGAATACCATCATATCGTAATCAAAGCCTTTGATTTCTTCTTCAGTAAAATCATTGCTCACAGTACGATACATCACGCACTCTGTATGATGGAGTTTCTTCTCGTCAAGCAGATTCTTGATATCATCATTATGAACACAACTCAATGGAACGAGATATTTCTCTGTCTTGTGTCGAGCCATCTGGGGTATCAAACCATCAATCTTACCCGTATTACCGAAGAACACCTTACGCTTGCGATACTGCACGTATTTCTGGATGTAAAGGGCTATGGTCTCTATCACACAGAAGTATTTCATATCCTCTGGTATCGTGATGCGCATCTCTTTTGCCAGATTAAAATAGTTATCAACTGCATGACGTGACGTGAAAACAACTGCCGTATAGTCAAGCAAGTTTATCTTCTGCTGACGAAACTCCTTTGCAGAAAGCCCCTCAACCTTAAAGAAGGGACGGAAAACACATTTTACGCCATACTCCTTCTCAATGTCATAGTAAGGTGATTTATCACTTGCTGGTTTTGGCTGAGAAACCAAGATCTTTTTTATCATTTTGTCTTAAAAGTTTATTTTCAAATAATGACTCATCAATACCAGTCCACCGCACAAGGCAGAGAACGGCACCGCTTCAAGGGCACAAAAGTACAAAAATATTTGCAAAAACGAGCCGTTTCCTCTAAAAAAGATAATATAACTCTTATAAAATGAGAGGATTTTTATTAATCCCACCACTATAAGAGCATAAATAATAGCTGCATCCCACGACAAATTAAAATATGTCAACAGCAAAACTACAGGGAATAAAAGCACCCCTTCACTCGAGAAAAGAAAGAGATAAGCCTTCATCCATTGTCCGTTTTTTTTCCTTTCAAAGAACACCCATCCCACTATAGAATAAAGCAACGCTTTTACAAGGAAATAAGCGGCGACAATACCTGCATAAATTGCTATTACCTGATATTGTTCTATCGTAAACGTATCACTAATCGACACTCTGGAATAAAGAAAGTATCCGATAGCTGCCAACAAACAGGTTTGCAGCACCAAGAAGAGTTGAAATCTCAACTCCGTAGACGTCTCAGAGATTTCCGTTGTTCCAAAACGAGGTATATAGAAGAACTTACGCAACTGGCGCATAATAAACTCACGCGACTGTGCAAAGGCCACACATGCCAGCACAAAGCACAATAACAGCAGTGAGGTAACAAAGTTATCACCAGAAACAGTATAAGGAACGGGGTCTCCCGAAACTCCCAATCTACCACCCGGTAGCTCAGGATGAAACAGAGAGTCCTTCGAGAAGAAAGACTCTCTATAATATTGTGGCAAGGTGACGTCTCTGAAGCTTTTACCAGCAGTATGACCTGGCAAATGAAGGGTGTCAGGCATGCTACTCCATCTGATTTCGCAAGGCTTGATGTGAGCCTGAATCATGGAGTCCTGCTGAGCGGGCGTAGCATTGCGTGGCAACCAGCTCAGCACTTTCCGTGGCGTTAGTTCGCCTGTATGTGCAGCGGAGATCTGAACTTCTGCTTCACCAGACGCCTCTACCTGTACCGTATCTGCCTGTAGCACCATTTTTTAAAGTCCGAAAGCTTTCTTGATGTCTTCTACCTTGTCTAACTTCTCCCAAGTAAACAATTCTACCATCATCTTCTTGGTTTCATGATAACGACTGGTGAACACCTTTTCCACCACCTCGTTCTTACGTCCCATGTGCCCATAAGCTGCAGTCTCAAGGAACATAGGCTGACGCAGTTTCAGCGTACGCTCGATAGCCTTAGGACGAAGGTCGAACATCTCCTTTATCTTTTGTGCTATCTCACCATCAGTCATATCAACATGGCTACGACCATAGGTGTTGACATAAATACTTACAGGCTCAGCCACACCAATGGCATAACTCACCTGTACGAGCATTTCGTCAGCCACACCTGCTGCCACCATATTCTTGGCGATATAACGAGTGGCATAGGCAGCAGAACGGTCTACCTTACTGCTATCCTTACCCGAGAAGGCTCCACCTCCATGAGCACCCTTACCACCATAAGTGTCTACAATAATCTTACGACCAGTAAGACCCGTATCACCATGAGGACCGCCTATCACAAACTTACCTGTAGGGTTGACATAATACTTAATGTCATCATTAAACAAGGCGAGCACCTTATCACTCAGCAATTTCTTGACACGAGGAATGAGGATATTGATAACATCCTCGCGTATCTTAGCCAACATCGCCTCATCATCATCATTGCCATTGGCATCCTTGATAAAATCATCATGCTGGGTAGAAACCACAATGGTATCTATGCGCTGTGGAATATTATCATCCGAATACTCGATAGTAACCTGACTCTTAGAGTCTGGACGAAGATAAGTCATCTCCTTACCTTCCTTGCGAATATCGGCAAGCACACGCATAATAATCTGAGCCAAGTCGAGAGATACAGGCATGTAATTATCCGTCTCGTTGGTGGCATAACCAAACATCATACCCTGGTCGCCAGCGCCCTGGTCTTCATCCTCCTCGCGACTTACACCGCGATTGATATCATCACTCTGCTCGTGGATAGCTGTAAGTATACCACAAGAGTCGCCATCAAACTGATATTCCGACTTCGTATAGCCAATCTTCTTGATGGTTTTGCGAGCGATAGTCTGCAAGTCTACATACTCTGTCGAGCGCACCTCACCCATGATGACTACCTGACCTGTAGTACAGAAAGACTCAATGGCGCAATGTGCGTCCTTGTCGTAAGCTAAAAATTGATCAAGCAAAGCATCTGATATCTGGTCAGATACCTTATCTGGATGTCCTTCAGAAACTGATTCTGATGAAAACAAATATGCCATATTTCTTATGTTAAAATCTTGGTTATGATATATCTAATATTTATCGGGCTGCAAAGTTACGCATTATTTTCCACATACCGCTGTTTTTACACGAAAAAGTTGATGTTTTTTCCTGACTTTAAGCTATTTTTCGCCATACATGATATTGCGAGGATGATGTTCCAAGATGGCTTTTCTGAGATCGGAGTCTTCCAGGTGAGTATACACTTCCGTAGTACCGATATCTTCATGCCCCAACATCGCCTGTATGACACGCAAGTCAGCACCCCCTTTGAGCAAAGCTGTGGCAAAACTATGCCTCAACGTGTGCGGCGAGATCGTCTTGGTGATACCTGCAGCTATGGCATATTGTTTGATCATAATCAGAATCATGGTCCGAGTAAGATGCGCCCCTCTTCTATTAAGGAAGACATAGTCTTCTTCACCAGGTTTTATCTTCATCAGGTTGCGATCCATATACCAGTAATGCAACTCGTCAAGGGCTTTCGATGAGATGGGCACCAACCTTTCTTTACTGCCTTTACCCAACACGCGCACAAACTTTTCTTCCTCGTAAAGATCGCTCAATTTAAGATTCACAAGTTCACTTACACGCAGTCCGCATGAGAAAAGCACCTCTATGATGGCTTTGTTACGCTGCCCCTCCCATTTGCTCAAGTCTATGGCATTCTCCAGTTGATCCACCTCCTCTACCGTCAGATATTCAGGCAGATGCAACCCCACTTGTGGGCTTTCCAGCAATTCGGTAGGATCGTCCTTGAGAAAACCATCAAGAACTAAGAATCGATAAAAAGACCGGATGCCACTAAGGATGCGTGCTTGCGTGCGAGCCCCCACCCCAGCATCGTGGACAGACGCAGAGAAATGCTGCAAATCAGGCAACCGCACCTCCAGCACCGACATATTGTTTTGCTTTACATAATCAAGCAGATACTTCAAATCATGCCGATACGCAGCCAACGTATGAACAGAGAAATTGCGCTCCAACTTGAGATACCTCATATAGTTCTTTACAATTTCCGTACTTGATTTCTTGCTTGTTTCCATTTTTATTATTACCTTTGCATATACAACAGCGAGCCATGACACATCGCCAACAGGCCTTTGCCAGACTCTTCGTTCGCAAAAGTACAAAAAAATTCTGATATTTAGGAACAAAAACATCTTTTAGATATGAAGATACAGATTATCAATGGACCCAACCTAAACTTGCTTGGTGTTCGCGAGCCTGGTATTTACGGCAGCAATTCCTTCGAGAGTTATCTTCCCCAGCTGAAAGCGAAATACCCTGATGTAGAGATAGAATACTATCAAAGCAACATCGAAGGTGAGCTTATCAACAAGTTACAGGAAGTAGGATTCAGTTACGACGGAGTGGTTCTAAACGCTGGAGCCTACACACACACCAGCATTGCACTGCAAGATTGTATACGCAGCATGAAATGCCCTGTAGTAGAAGTTCATATCTCCAACGTTCACAAGCGCGAGGAGTTTCGTCATCACTCATTCCTTTCTGCAGTATGCCTCGGTGTCATATGTGGGTTTGGATTAGCATCATACGACCTTGCCATTGCGGGCATCTTAGCACAACGATAGCATGACAGAGACAGAGGTTATAGACCAATATATTTGCCAACATATCCAACCCGAGGGAGAATACCTATATCGACTCTATCGGGCCACCAACATACATACCATTCATGGACGTATGGCAAGTGGACATATCCAGGGTAGACTCCTAAAGATGCTTGTTGAGATGATTCGTCCCAACAATATTCTTGAGGTGGGTACGTTTAGTGGATATAGCGCCATCTGTCTGGCAGAAGGTCTGAAAGAAGGTGGCAAACTATATACTTTTGAAATCAACGATGAGATGGAAGACTTCACACGCCCATGGATAGAAGGCTCTTCCGTGGCCGACAAGATAGACTTCCGCATTGGAGATGCCAACATCGAGGCACCTAAGTTGGGGGTAATGTTCGACATGGCATTTGTTGATGGCGACAAGCGCACCTATCTGGAGACCTACGAAATGGTACTGAGCATTCTGAATCCTGGTGGCTATATCCTCGCTGATAACACTCTTTGGGATGGTCATGTCACAGATTCCGCCTACGACCACGATCACCAGACGCAAGGCATACGTAAGTTCAACGACTTCATCGCACAAGATTCTCGCGTAGAAGTTGTCATCCTACCCCTAAGAGATGGTCTCACACTCATCAGAAAAAAATAAAGGATTCAACTTTCGCAAATGGGGAAGTTAAAGAAGTTAAAGAATTTAGAGAATTTAGAGAAGTTAAAGCCATATGCTTTATAGCTTAATATACAACCAAAAAGGCTATTGGCTATAACTTCCCCAACGACCGTAGGGAGTGATAACTTCTTTAACTTCCCTTTAACTCAACAGTCTTTTGCTCAAAGCTCTCACCGGATACCACACAGAAAGCCACCCCACGGCAATAACTGTCACCAAGATAAGTAGTACATCCAAATAATGCACACTGACGGGATAAGCATTCACGATGAACGAGCCTTCCGAATCACCTAACTTTACCAAGCCATACTGTTGCTGCAAGAAGCAAAGCAAAAGTCCTAACCCGATACCCAACAAGGCACCCACTGCCGAGATCATTCTTCCCTCAAAAAGGAAAACACGAGCTATCTGTTTATCTGTAGCACCTAAGTTGCGCAATGTCTGCACATCGTCTTTCTTATCGATGATGAGCATCGACAACGAACCTATGATATTAAAACAAGCCACCACCAAGATAAAAGTCAAGAAGATATAAGCTATCATCTTCTCTATAGACATGATACGGAAGGTATCTTCCTGTTGTTCATAACGGTCAAGTACTTGGTATTTGGCACCTGCTATCTTGAGCATCTCTGCTTTTACTGCCTGGAGGTCGCTTCCTGGTTTCAGTCGTATTTCAAGCGAAGACAACATACCTTGCTGCCCAAAAAGGTTACGAGCAAAAGCTATAGAGGTGACAATATAGTTTTTATCATACTTAGACTGCTTGACGGAAAATAGTACTCCAGGACTATTCAGAGAATCGACGACAAAGCCTGCATCGGGATTAGACACATCAAACTGACCTTCCTTCTGAGGTGCATAGATACGCAGGAATCCATTCCATTGCGCACCCACGCCAAGAGTCTGCGCCAACCGAATACCCAAAACGCCATACTCTAAGTTTGCTGCATGCAAGGAGAAAGACCCATCTCCATAAAGAATATCCGTAATATGCGTCAACTCCGAGAAGTTATCATCCACACCCTTTATCATGACCATAGCTTGTTTGTCTTGATAGATCGCCAAGGCCTGGTCTTCTACCGACTCTGTGGCAACATCCACCTGTGGCAAAGCCTTGATTTCTGTCAGTATCGGGTCGTCAGCCGGTACCGTCTTTCCCTCTATAGGAACGACCTTCAACTGTGGGTCGAAATTGGTGAAAAGCGAAGCCACCAAATCATGAAATCCATTGAATACGCTCAGCACTATCACCAATGCCATCGTTGCTACAGCGACACCGATGGCACTAATGGCACTAATCACATTAATGGCATGGGTACTCTTCTTGGCAAAGAGATACCTACGCGCAATAAAAAAGGGAAAATTCATAGATTCTACTTAGCTTATTCTTCATGAAAGTTGACAGGGAGTCAAGTTCTTTGCCTTGACTCCCTTACCACTATCTTATTTTTTCAATAGCTCATCAATACGCTCCAGATAATCCAAACTGTCATCGAGGAAGAAACGCAACTCAGGAATGATACGCAACTGATTTCTCACCTGCTTACCCAAGTCATAACGAATGGTCTTCTCGTTGGCAGTAATATTCTCTAATATTTCCTCACCCTTTTCAGATGGGAAGACACTGAGATACGCTGTACAGATGCTGAGGTCGGGGCTAATCTTTACTTTAGTCACACTCACCATCACACCATGCATCATGCGTGTCTGAGACTGAAAGATCAGACTGAGCTCTTTTTGCAACAGTCTTGATATACGGTTTTGTCTTGTTTCTTGCATATTCTTTTCAATTAAAAAGCTCATTATTACATATTGAGCTATTAAACATTTTACATCGTTTTTTATTCTAAATCAACATGGCTTACATTCACACGCTCATGCAGAAATATCTGTGCTGACTCCTTGAACTTTTCCTCACTCTCCGTAGTAAGGTATTGGCAAGTGCCGTTCTGCGTAATATTGCGCTCCAGTTCGGGATGCCTTAGCAGATATTCATGAAGACTATTGGCCACATACTGTCCTTGAGGTACGATTCTCACACCATCAGGGACATTCTTCACGATACTATTCATCAACAGCGGATAATGCGTACAACCCAAGATGATCGTGTCAATGTCTGCATCCTTTCTCATCAACTGATCAATACGCTTCTTGACGAAGTAATCTGCGCCAGGACTATCAGCCTCGTTGGCTTCCACAATGGCAGCCCACAGCGGACAAGCCACACCACTCACCTGAATATCAGGCCAGAGCTTGCCTATCTCCATCTTATAACTTTCGCTCTTGATAGTTCCCTCTGTGGCAAGAATACCCACATGCCTGCTCTTAGTCAAGTCGCCTATCACCTCTGCCGTAGGACGAATAATACCCAAAACGCGGCGAGTAGGATCAAGCTCAGGAATATCCCGCTGCTGAATAGAGCGCAGCGCTTTAGCCGAAGCCGTATTACAACCCAAAATCACCAAATGGCAACCCATAGAAAACAGTTTGATGACAGCCTGACGGGTAAACTTATACACCACCTCAAACGAGCGCGAACCATAAGGAGCACGAGCATTGTCACCCAAATACATATAATCATATTGTGGTAACACTTGGCGAAGACCATGGAGGATTGTCAGACCGCCATAGCCAGAATCGAAGATTCCTATAGGACCAGGATTGGAAGGCAACATCATTTCAGACTCTCCTTGATTAAAAGGGTTACGTTTTCTGCACACGCAGCACTAACATAAGGTACAGCACCCTTATCGATATTCAGTATAAAGGCAAGACCCTTTTCTGCTCCCACCTTCTGCACTACAGCATCGATCTGTGCTTTCAAAGGAGCATAAACATCCTCCTCTGCCTGTTGCAACAAGCGTGTAGCCTCGGCCTTAAAGGTGACATTCTTAGCCATTAGCTCGCGCAGCTCGGCCTGTCTCTTTTCCAAGATAGATGGAGCAAAACTATGTTGCCCGTCGAGAAACTCTTCGTACTTGGCATTAAACTCATCTTCCGCACGTTTGGTTTCAGCATCATACTTGGCTTTAAGCTCATCCATATTATGCTTAGCTATGGCATAGCCAGGCATGGTATGAAGAACCTCCTCGTAGCTGAAATATCCAAAATACAGAGACTTTCCCTGTGGGGTTTCCGCAACTTGTGCATGAGTAGACTGTTGAGCCGACGCTATGAGCGACACAAGCATAAAGACAAAAGACAAAAGAATCTGTTTCATGAGTTATATCTTTTTTAAAAAAGAGAATAATGAAAATTGAAGAATAACACCTTTATATAAAAGAGAAACAAGGGCAAGCATCCATGCCTGCCCTTTTTACCCTATAGTCAACAAGTAATCGCTTACTTGATCTTAGCCTGAACTTCCTTAGTAACATCTACTACATTAGGACCTGCATAGATAGCAGCACCCTCCTCGAAGATGTAAGTATAGTTGCCAGCCTTGCCTACAGCATCGATAGCAGTACGCACCTTGGTAACGATAGGCTGCATCAGCTCGTTGCTCTTCTTCTGCAACTCCTGCTGACCATCCTGATAAGCCTGCTGAATCTTCTGCTGAAGTCCCTGCAACTCAGTCTCCTTCTGCTGCTTGGCAGTAGCATTCATCGTGCTTGCGCCCTTCTGGTACTCGTCAGCCTTGCGCTGGAACTCTTCCTGCATAGCCTTCAACTCATTGTCCTTCTGCTTCTGCAGAGCCTCAAGCTCACCATTTGCCTTAGCAACATCAGGCAGAGCCTGCATGATAGTCTGGGTGTTGACTTTACCAAACTTCTGCGCCATCATAGTCATAGGAGCAAGAAGCATCAACATTAAAACTAATTTTTTCATTGTTCTATTCGTTTTTAATTATTAATTCATTTTACATGAGCCATATCTTATACACAAAGATAACAATGCAAAGATAGCATATTTTTCTGAATCATCGAAGAAAAGCGAATTATTTTTAGCCTTAGTTGGCAGAATAACCCAATTTCTTCAATACTTCGTTGCTGATGTCTATCTTTGGCGAACCAAAGATGATACCACTGTTGCTGGCACGATCAAGCACCAAGGAGTATCCGCGCAGGTCAGAAACCTCTTTCACTGCATTGTAAATCTCTTCTTGGATAGGACCCATGAGCGCTTCACGCTTTTTGAAGAGTTCACCTTCTGGACCGAAGTATTTTTTCTTCAGTTCGCTGGCTTCCTTTTCCTTGTTCATGATAGCCTCCTGCTTGGCTTTCTTTTGCTCTTGAGAGAGGAAGACCACCTCATTCTGGTAGTTCTTATACATGGTGCTTGCCTCTATATTGAGAGCTTCCACCTCAGCCTGCCACTTCTTGCTCACTTGGTTGAGCTGTTCGTTAGCACGCTCATAGGCTGGCACATTCTTCAAGATGTACTCCATGTCTATCAAGGCATATTTCTGTGCGTTCGCTGTGATGGCCGTTACTGCCATCATCAGCATCATTATTATCTTCTTCATTTCAAATCCTCCACAAATGAATTCTTCACTTTTTGTTCTTCACTCTTCACTTTAAATTAGAACTCCTGTCCCAAGATGAAGTGGAACTGGCTTCCACCCTTCTTATACTGGCTTCCGTTCCATACCTTGTCGAAACCATAAGCCCAGTCGATACCCATCAAGCCCACCATAGGCAGGAAGATACGAACACCGACACCGGCACTGCGCTTCATGCTGAACGGATTGAAGTTCTTTGTCTCATACCAAGCGTTACCTGCCTCGACAAAGGTAAGACCATAGATGGTAGTATTACCCAAGAGGAAAGGATAACGAAGCTCCAGCGAGAAGCGGTCGTATGCATAAGCATAGTAACCTGTTCTGCGGTTGTAAGACACCGAACCATTCTCATAACCACGAAGACCGATAGTTTCTTCACCATAGTAAGATGAATATCCACTCATTCCGTCACCACCGACATAATAGGTCTCAAACGGACTCTTCTTGTACTTATTGTAAGCACCGAGCAATCCAAGCTCGATACGTGTCA
The DNA here is from genome assembly GCA_900556395.1 of Candidatus Segatella caccae. Taxonomy (GTDB): domain Bacteria; phylum Bacteroidota; class Bacteroidia; order Bacteroidales; family Bacteroidaceae; genus Prevotella; species Prevotella caccae. The sequence continues at coordinate 11,428 of USOQ01000058.1, forward strand.
TCAGCACGAAACACTTCTGTCCACTGGTAAGAGCAGTATAAGTCTTAGCCTTAAACTTCCACTTGTGATATTCTATCCAGCGATACTTCTCCTGCTGTTCTGCAGCATAGGTAGGAGACTTGGAGTCGTTAGCAAGATTCTTGTAGTCCTTGCCATCAAACAAGCTCCATGGTGGAGTAAGGTTGACACTTGCCTCAAACTCTGAACCTCTACGTGGGAAGAGCTGGTTGTCGGTAGATGTTCGATTGAGCGAAATGGTAAAGTTCAAGTTGTTTGCATTACCATTGGTCATCAACATATAGTTCCAGTTCTTCATCATGTAACGCTGATAAGCCACCTGCACCGACAGAGTGAAGTAATCATCAGGCCAACGCAAGCGCTTACCCCATCCGAGGCTCAAGCCCAACATCTGGATATACTTATCTGGGTCGTAATAGTTTTCGTAATTATTGTAGTAGCTATTGCCATAACCATACATATAACTATAGTAGTTGTTCATGTAGGCACTGTTGTAATAGTTGCTTGACACGTCGGTCGACTTACTATAGTAAGCACCTACACTAAACTGGATAGGTCGTTTTCCACCAAACCAGTTAGTAGAATAGCTAATGTTGTACGACTGATAGTAAGTACCATTGGTCTGGGCACCGATGCTCAACACCTCACCATCACCGATAGGCATGATGCCTCGATGCTCCTTGTTCTTATTGAAGAGGTTGCGCATAGAGAAGTTATTCAACTTCAATCCCACACGTCCGATAACACCCGTCTGTCCCCATCCGAGAGAGAACTCGATCTGGTCGTTACTCTTCTGCACCAAGTCGTAGTTGATATCTACCGTACCATCCTCATAATTAGGCTTGATGTCAGGGTTCATCTTCTCTGGGTCGAAGTGTCCCATAGAAGCCAACTCACGAACCGAACGCATGACGGCATCCTTAGAGAAGAGGTCGCCTGGCTTTGTACGCAGCTCACGACGAACGACATTCTCGTACAAACGAGTATTACCATTGATACGAATATGACTCAGATAAGCCTGTGGTCCCTCAGTAACACGCATTTCCAGGTCGATAGAGTCGCCATCGATGTTTACCTCTGCAGGATTGATGTTTGAGAACACATATCCATTGTTATAGTACAAGTTACCCACAGCATCGTCATCCTCATTGAGTCGTTTGCGCAACAACTTCTGGTTGTACACGTCGCCTTTCTTCATGCTGAGCAATGCAGAGAGATAGTCGGTAGAGTAAACGGTGTTGCCCACCCATGTCACATTGCGCAAGAAATATTGCTTACCTTCTTCCACCTTGATATAGATGTCCACATGTTTCTCATCGTAGTTGCTCACGCTGTCCTCAAGAATCTGGGCATCACGATAACCCAACTCGTAATACTTATCGATGAGTTTCTGCTTATCCTCCTTCCAACGTTCGGGAGTAAACTTCTTGGCTTTCAGGAAGCTGCCTAATTTACCAGCCTCATGAGTTTTGGCAAAGGCACCCTTCGCAAAGAGTCCACCTTTAATCTTGCGATCAGAGAGTTTCTCATTGCCCGCAATAGTTATCTTGTGAACCTTTGTTTTCTCCTTCTTATCCACCACTACGTCGAGGATGACATGGTTCTTTTCTGCCACATCATCACGCTGATTAATCTCTATATCAGCATTCTTGAAACCTTTGTCGTCAAAGTATTTCTTGGCCAAGATTTTAGCACGGTCTATCATGTTAGGTGTCAGCTGAGTACCTTTCACCATACCCAACTTCTGCTCCATATCTTCACGCTCACTCTTCTTCAGACCGATGTAGTTGATGCTTGAGATGCGTGGACGAACAGACAGATAGATATGCAGATAAAGCTTATCTCCTACGATAGAGTCGGCAGCAACAGCCACCTTAGAGAACAATCCATGCTTCCAATAACGTTTTACGGCATTGGTGATATCATCGCCAGGAACTTCCACCTGCTCGCCTACCGACAAGCCCGAAATACCAGAAAGCACATAGTCTTCGTATCCCTCTACGCCCGACACATTGATACCTCCGATGGTAAGAGTACGGGGAGTGCCGGCATACGAGATGTCAGGGTTTACTATCTTATCTTGTGCCTGCACCTGCATACCCATGGCGAGGCCACACAAGAGGATGAAAATCTTTCTTATTTTATCCATTGATTTATATATGTATCTATACGTTGCTTTATCTTTTCTTTATCGTCGGAAGCCTCCCGATATCCTATCAGTTTACTCCTCCTCTTCTTCCACCTGAGCTTCGGTCTTACCGAAACGGCGCTGCCTGTTCTGGAAACTCTCTATAGCCTTGTGGAGATCTTCCTCCTTGAAGTCTGGCCAATAAGTATCACAGAAATACAACTCAGAATAAGCTATCTGCCATAACAGATAGTTGCTGATTCGCAGTTCACCTCCTGTACGTATAAGAAGGTCTGGGTCGGGCATGAAATAAGTGTCCAGATGACGGCTGAAGTTTTCCTCTGTGAGTTGCTTCTCCAGTTCTTGGTAACTTCTCGTAGGACAAGAGCCATTGTTCAACGCCTCGAAAACAGTTTCCTTCATGGCATGAACGATTTCCCATCTCGACGAGTAGCTCAAAGCCACCACCATGGTCATAGCATCATTCTGTGCCGTGTGCTCCATGGTTTGATGCAACTTGTCTTGAACCTGCTGTGGCAGGCGTTTGATGTCGCCAATCACACGGAATCTCACATTGTTCTTCATGAAGATTTCATCCTCCAGCGATGTGAGGACAAGTCCCATGAGTGCAGCCACCTCATCGGCCGGACGATTCCAATTCTCGGTTGAGAAAGTATAGAGTGTGAGATACTTTACTCCGAGACGTGTACACTCCGACGTGATGCGGCGCACCGTTTCCACTCCAGCCTGATGGCCGAAGCTGCGCTCTTTCCCACGTTCTGTTGCCCAGCGTCCGTTGCCATCCATAATGATAGCTATGTGCTGGGGTATTCTATTCATATCCAAGACGTTAGTCATTAATCTTCTTTGTTGCAGGTTCTACATTTTGCACTAAAGCTGTAAGTCACTGTCAGCTGCAGCGCAGAATAACAGTCGGTATTCTTAAAGAGTCCACTACTCTTAATGCCATAGGGGTCTTTCACTCCATCAAGTTCATCGCTCAGTGAGAAATGAATGGCCCAGTCTAGCCCTACATTCACCCTTTCCGACACTTTATATTTTACCCCCAGTCCAATGGGCACATTTCCAGTAAACACATTTTTGTCTTCGCCTTTTACATAAGTGGCACCCAAACCTCCAAAGATAAAGGGCGTAAAGCGCTTTGCTCCGCGATAGTCGCGCCCTGTACCATAAGGCCAGAAGTTGTACTCAAAGACGAGGCTTACATCCACCAAGGCATTACTAAAACTATAGGGAGCTTCCGCAAAATCAGGATAGTAGGTTTCCACCTTGTCTGACGAACCTTTCAGCTTGCCTACACTTATCCCTAACTTCAGCGCTTTATAGGCATCCAGATTATAACGGCCTACGATGGTTCCCATGGGCTGCATTTTGGCAAAGATATTACCATTGAAATCGCCCTCATAAGTCACCATGCCTACTCCTGCGCCTACCTCCATACGATACTGCGGATCGTCCTGCGCACTCATTCGAGCAGCAGCCATCACCATTAGTATCATGAAGAATATCTTGCGCATGTTTACTTACACCTTATTATATATATAGGGGTATTTTAGTCTTTTCTCAGCCAGCCATCACGATTGTAACGACCCTTCCACACATTGCCACCATTGATAATCCAGTAGATATAGGTGTCATAAGGGGTTGCATCGGGAGCTACCGCTGGTTCTTTGACTTTAACGAAAGCAAAAGGCTTGGTCTTGTCATAAGCAGGACCACTGCCATCTCCCTTAGGCATCACCACCAGGGTGTCTACCTTCCAAGAGAGGCCACCATCGATGCTCTCATACCATTTGGCGTCGCTACCGAGCGCTATATAGCTATCTTCAGCCTTAGCTATAACAAGCTGATCGAGTTTAGGCATCTTGTAAGGCTGACTATTATCGTATTCCACAAAATTCCACTTGCTACCGGCATTACTGTTGCCAGAGAAGTCGATGGTACGGTTCCATACCATAGCTATCGTGTCTGTCTTCTCTGTAGAGTTACGATTACCGATAAGGAGTACGTTCTCAGCGTCCTTAGTAGAACGTATTGACGAGTAAGACATATTGATATTCGATACTGGCAAGTACTTGGCGTCGGCATCTATCTGTTCGGCAGTCCATGAGGCACCCTTATCCGCAGAGACAGAGATACCCATAGCTTCTGCATCACCCGAATAAGCATAAAGATTTCTGCTGCCAGCACCTATCAACTGCTTGAGTGACGCAAAAGTACCCACGAGAGTCCAATTCTTCGCATCCATAGACTTCAACAACTGATGTGTTTCTGGATTAAGAACATAGATACTATTGTCGAACAGCACCACATTAGCAGCAGCATTTTTACCCAAATTAGCTTCTGTGTTGACAGGTTCCCATTCCTTGCCACCATTCTTGCTCTTATACATCTTGAGCTCACCAGCAACATTCTGTCCGAAGAGCACCACCTGCTCGCCTAAGCTCACAGCCTTCATACTACAAAGTGCAGCTAACTCCGCATTCTCTTTGGCCAAAGACTGCCAGATAAAGGTGTCTGGGCGCTGTGTATGCACGTTTACCTTAACGGTGTAATCTGCATAAGCAGTAGCATCTTGCGCAAACACTCTGATGGCTTTTTCCTTCGTCTTGGTAAAGTCGATAGAGTCGGTACTGTTATACCAAACGAGCGAATCGTTTTTTTCGCCCTCGGCTACAGCCTCTTGCTTTTGGTAGTTGATCTGAATATAGTTACTATTCTTGGCCGAAATCGTGGCAAGAACAGCAGCGATACGAGTATTTACAGGGAGAGAATCGACATTATATATCTCATGTTTGGCTTGGTCGATGGCAAACGCATAGGCAGAACCGTCTACGACACCTCTAAGGAGAGAATCGCTGACGCCATCCTTCTTCTTGCCCAACTTGTCCATCTTGCCCAACGAGAAGTTGGTGATGGCTGTATCATGATAATATACTATATTAGTATTGTTGTCAGTGCTGTCAAGACAAGACGACAACGACAAACCTGCTGTCACCAGCAAGATGAAAGCTAAAAACTTCCTTTTCATTACACTCTAAATATTTTTAGCTGCAAATTTACGGAGAATTCTTCAAAAAAAGCCCCTTTTGTGCGGTTTATTATGCAAAATATGGCATTTAACCGCTTTTTTTAAGTTTGTTTAGTGATTATAAGGGCCGATTTGGAGAGAGAAGATGCCAGTGACGGGCTTTCTGTGCTTTCTACGCAAGTTTTGCAAAGCCACTCTATTACGCGTTCTGTTCCATCGCAAAACACGAGGCAAGAAATCCTTCCATATCTACTGCAACAAGAAAAAAATCCCGCTTCTCGCAAGAGAAACGGGATTTTAATATCATGTGTAAATCGAATATTCGATTGATACATGTTCCTCACACAAGGTGAGGAAACGTATGTATTAGAGCTGTGGACCAGCAGCAACGAGAGCCTTACCAGCCTCGTTTGTCTCATAC
>USOQ01000059.1 GCA_900556395.1 Candidatus Segatella caccae
TTTGTTGCTCAGGAACTTATAAATAAAGTTAAATCAAAGTGTTGCGGAATTAAGGTTTATATATTTTAGAAACATATTTTTCCGTAAAGTTATGTACCTTTGTCGGCAAATAAAGATATTCTCGTCAAACAAATATAAATAATATAAACATGGAAAAAAACAGAAAAAAACAAATCGTAGTTTTGAGTATAGCTTTAGTTTGCATTTTCATCTTGGTATTTTCATTGTTCCATAAATCAGCGACAAAAGATAGCGCAAATCCTCCTTTAACAAATGTTTTGACTGATAGCATTTCTCAAATTGTCTCAGCTTGTCCTGGCGAAATTGGTGTGGCGGTTATTGTTAATAACAGAGATACGGTTAAGGTCAATAATAAGAGTGTTTATCCTATGATGAGTGTGTTTAAGGTTCATCAGGCATTAGCTCTTTGTAATGACTTTGACAATAAAGGAATTTCACTTGATACCTTAGTAAATATAAATAGGGATAAACTTGACCCAAAGACTTGGAGTCCTATGCTGAAAGATTATTCAGGGCCAGTCATATCATTGACAGTGAGAGATTTGCTGCGTTATACTCTTACTCAGAGTGACAACAATGCAAGCAACCTTATGTTTAAGGATATGGTTAATGTCGCTCAAACAGATAGTTTTATAGCCACACTCATTCCTCGTTCAAGTTTTCAGATAGCTTATACGGAAGAGGAAATGTCGGCTGACCATAACAAGGCTTACTCTAACTATACATCTCCTCTTGGTGCTGCAATGTTGATGAATCGTTTGTTTACTGAAGGTCTTATCGATGATGAGAAACAAAGTTTCATTAAGAATACGTTAAAAGAATGCAAAACAGGTGTAGATAGGATAGCAGCTCCACTTCTTGATAAAGAAGGGGTTGTTATAGCGCATAAGACAGGTTCAGGTTATGTTAATGAAAATGGTGTTCTTGCAGCTCACAATGATGTTGCCTATATATGTCTGCCTAATAATATCAGTTATACCTTAGCGGTATTTGTTAAGGATTTCAAGGGAAATGAATCACAAGCGTCACAATATGTTGCGCATATATCAGCTGTAGTATATTCTTTATTAATGCAAACTTCAGTAAAATCTTAAACTGCACTTGCTTTGATAATTAATGATAAACAATCTAAAAGCACTCTAATCGTTATCGGAGTGCTTTTAGATTACTAATCAAATTGCTTCTATTATAATTTGAATCCTCTACTTTTTCTTTCTTCCTGTTGCGGCACTCTTGCTCCATATCTAAGCCTGTGCCATTGCTCCCTGAACCAGTCGGCAATCGGCTTCCTGTTTATTGTCAGGTTCAGCCTGCTTTCATCGTCAGGGTCATTTTCCACCCTTAAAATATCATCCTTTATATCAAAGTTCCGCCTGTGTTGCTCGGAATAGATTTTACCGCTACATTTCAGGGCTTCTTTTTTGACTATAAGACTTTCAGTCATTTCTTTAGAGAATCCCAGCATGGCACAAAACTTTTCCATGCGCAGCATTTCCCTGAACATCGGAAACCACCTTAAAGCCTTGTCTATGATTCTGGCGAGCCGTGACAGTTCTTTTTCTTTCATGTCAAGTTCCTGCCTGTGCATTTCTCTGAGATTGTGGATTTGCGTATCATGCTGTTTCTGCATCTGCTGTACTTGGCTCTGCAATTTTTCAATATTGGTGTTCCGTTTTGAAACCTCGTCTTGCAGTTTTTCGTTGGCACGTTCCAGTTCTTTCAGTTTTCCACTCCCGAAAAGAGAAGCAACTCCACTAGTTATGGCTGTCGCTGCCGTGGTGGCTGTCTTCTTTAACTTGTCAGTGCGTATTTCTGATTTCACCTGTTTCAGTTCCTGCTCGGCAAGATTTATCTGTTCTTCTTTGTGCCGTTTGGCTGCATCCATGCGTTGCAGTTCAGCTTTCTGCTTCTCAATGATAAAGTCGTTCCGTTCCAGATGCTCCTTACCAGTGACAGCCTTTGACTGCCCGCGTTCCATCAGCAGGATGTCGGATGCAAGGGTCTGCATCTGCATCATGTCATCGTCATTGAGCTTTCGGCTCTTTCCTGTTTCGTGGTTCATCCAGTCGAAAACGATATGGGCATGATAGTTCGGCTTGAACCATCTGTCCCCGACTTTGAAGCTTTCCCTGTCTTCCGCTTCCGGCTGACCGTTCAGCCAATGCCCTTCATCCTTGTGCAGGAAGATTTGCAGCGGTGTGATTCCCCAGCGTCTTTGACACTCCTCACCGAATTTACGCACGTCTGCCAGTGTGGTGTCCGACCTGACAAGCAGCACTCCTTCACGTATGGGGGAGCATCCCGCAATCTTGACTATTTTACCGTTCTTGCCTTTGCGTTCACGCTCCTTTTCCTGCATGGCACGTCCGGTCTTTTCCTTTACCATCTGTCTGATATTGTCATAATGCATCCGCAAATCCGGACTGCCGAAGTCGGGATTTATCCACTGTTCGTTATCGGTGGATAGTTCAGGAACGACATAGATTCTGGACTCTCCGATGTGGCGCATGTATTCGGCAGTCCTCCTGTTGTGAGCCTCGCTCGATGCGATGTTGCAGGGCTTGATATGTATGCTTGATTTTGTTGCCATAGATACTTGTTTTTTGGTTTGTACTTTATTGTTTGCTTTTCCGCTGTCCGTAAACGCATGGGGTTCTTAGGGGTGCAACCCATAAGCGGAGATTGCAAAGAGAGGGTCACTCTTTGCTCTGGGTTCTCAGGGGAGAAACGCCCTGAGTGGGTCATTAGGGTAAAACCCTAATCCCCTCGGGAGAGCCCACAACTACGTAAGCGGAGCGTGTAGTTATAGTGGGCTATATCAATGGCAAGCCATTGTCTGCAAACTCCAGCCTACGGCTTCCGCTCTCCTCCGTCAGGGAGGTTTTTCATCATCGTTGCCGATTGGAGATGCACCGACCAGCACAAGGTCTAAATCGTCTATCAGTTTTTGCAGGACGGGATTCTTCTCTATCATCCGCTGGAGGATTCTCTCAGCCTCGACCAAGTGGTTGGCTGTACTCATCACCTTGCCCTCCCGTATCTGAAAGATAATCCAATCGGCTATGTCGATATGGGCTTCTTTTTGTTTCGGGGTGGCATTCCTTTCGATGATGTCCGAAACCACCACCTTACAAAAGTACATGCTCTCGGCTCGCTGTTTCCACTCGGCATAAGCATCGGCATCGGGAAAGAGAAGCACGGTTCGCCCTGACAGTACACGGAGTTTCTCTTCTCTCATCTGACTCTTACCACCCGTAGCCAGCCATACATAATCGGGGAAGATAGCAGAACCGATAACGGCACTCTTCTCGGATTCCACCAAGACCACCACCTTGTCGGGATGCGTTTTCAACAAGTGTTCCCCGAAAAGGCATTGGGATAGTTGCCAATCCTCTGCCAACACACGCTGCTTTTTCAATATGCTGTGTATCCAGTTCACTGCCGATGTCTGTCCTCCCTTGATACGGTGTCCGTCTTCGGGATTGTACTGCATCACCTTTCCCGTGCGTACCTTGCCCGTCCTGTCTATCTGCCAAAAGATAACAGAGCCGTCACGGGTAGCCCCCAAACGGTATTCCTCCAACAACCGCTTCAACACCTCTTTCGCCTTGTCGCCATAGTAGGAAGTAAGGAGTGTGAAGAGGAAACGGAAGAAATTGCTACGCTCGCTTTGCGACTTCTCCACATAGTGAGGGGGAATATAGCCGATGGCTGTCGGCTTACTTTGCTGCTTCACTTTCTTCTGCTCTGCTCTTTGCCTGTCAAAAGAGAAATCATTGGTAGTTCTGTGTTCAGGATGCTCTTGAAAATACTCTTTCGGAGTGTAGTGATACCCACAACCGCTTTCGTGGTTACATCTGCCGACCGATGGATGCAACGGCACATTATTTTCGTCCACGTAATAGACGAAAGAATGCCTGTCTCCGCATTTGGGGCAGGTATGCCGTGTTGCCGTTCCTTTATACTTCTGTAATGAATAATTGCCCATAGCTTAGTCCGTTTTTGATGGTTGATTGTCGGCTGTCCCATCCTGTCCCATTGTCCCACACTCTAAGGGTTGGGACAGTGGGACACTTGGGACACCTGCGTTTTTACTCTCTTTGCTGCGCTGGATGATACGGTTTACGGTGGACTTGCCACAATTCACCTGTGAGGCTATCTCCCTGACGGACTTGCCCGATTGGGAGAGTTGCAGAATTTGGCAATCCCTTTGGCTTGATTCATTGTCGCCCAATTTTTTCAAGTGTTCCTTTTCCGTGGAATAGCCCCTGAACACGAACTGCAAGAAAGCATCCACCTTGTCAATCTCGTAAACGATTACATTATCCGCATCATGAGAGAACGTGCCATAGCGCACTTTAAGCTGCTTCACATAGCGAAGCCCTCCGTCTTGGGCACTTTTTCCAATGGTGAACACGCTGTCAAAGAAATTGTAGAGCCGTTTGCTTCCGGCAAGGTCGTTGGATGTGATGGGACAATCCAAAGAGCGTTTGGGCGTATGTGCTAGGACAAGGATAGAGAGCGCATATCTCTTTTTGAGATTGTTCAGCTGAATCATCAGCCGTCCTGCGGCATCGCCTTTCTCCATGGCGCAACACAGGTAGGTAAGATTGTCAATGATGAAAATCTTGCAGTCGGTCTGCACAGCCATCTGTTCAATGCCGCCTATGATAGCTTCCTCAAAGTTGGCATCCAAAAGCTGGTTGCAGTCAATAGACACCCGATAGAGTTTGTCGGGAAAGGTGTAGAGCTCTCCATGCTCGTTGGTATAGCGGAGCTGGAACTGCTTTTCGGACAGTTCAAAGTCCAGATACAGCACATTGTCGGTTCGGGCGATGCGGTCGGCTATCTGCACGGCAAGGATGGACTTGCCCACGTTGGAATCGGCAAACAAGCAGGAGAGTTCCCCCTCGTACCAAAAGCTGTCCCACAGCGCACGGGGCGTAGGCAATAACGATGCTTCAAGAATGGTTTGGTTTGCCGTCTTGATATTCATCATGCCTACACTGTCGGGCATACCGTTATGCGCTTGGGATGCTTTTGTGAGGTCGCCACGTATCAGGTTGATATAGTTCTTATCCTCTTCCATATCATTCACCAGTTACGTGGGTTGGGCTTGCGACGGTGGGAAGAGGATAAGGACTTGTTCAGTTCCTCGTCTGACAACGGTATGGGATTCTTTCGGGCGGTTTCCAGCCACTTGTCCAGTTCGTCACGGTAAAGGCAATAGCGTTTGCCGGGCTTGGTGGCAGGGATTGTCCCTTCTGACAGTTTCATGTAGAGCGTACCCTTAGGGATACCTAAATACTCTGCTGCCTCGTCCACAGACATGGGCACGTGGGTGTCCACCGTTTTGGCATTGTTCACACTGCGCTGCTCGGCGAGCAGGCTTTTCAGGCTCATCACTTCGTCTCGAAGCTGAGCGACAACCTCGGGGAGGTCGTTGAAGGTAAGAATTGATTTTTCCATTCGCGTACTCGTCTCTTTTGTAAGACTTGGCGCAAAGGACTGAAATGATATATCCGTGAATATCTCCACGACACGTCATTGCAAAATAATTCCCGAATAATTAAGCCCAGCCATAAATGACGGGTAAAATTACTCGGGAAACGATGTAAAACAGGCGGTTATGAGTTACCGGATGGTTGTCGTTGGTGTCGTGATTATCCTAATTCCGCACATAATCCTCGGGATAGTGGAAATCAAGTTTGCCGTTTTCGGGTTCATCAATGGGAATTTCCGTCTTTAACGGCTCTACCTTGAAATTCTTGATGGTTGATAAGTCTGTATCAGCAAACGATTTCGGGAAAAGGGCTTTGATGAACTTGGCACGGTTATCCCCATTGTAGTATCTCTTGTACAGGAAACGCTCAGAGATATTCCATACGAAGTGACGGAGTGGAATGTTGTTGATGTCTTTGGTAAACGGTCTTTGTATGGGCTTCGGGGTATAAGTGTTAAGATTCATCCATTTGTCCACCTCAGTACAGATGTGGTTCACGGTTTCTTGGTCGGCAATGCGAGGCAGGTAATAATGGCAATACTCCATGACCATGCGGATGCGCTCTTCCTTTTCCCGTTGCTCTCTGCTTGCGTAATTGGCACGGTTCTTTTCGTGAAGATCCGGGGCGATAGTAAGCTCTATCGGTTGTGTTTGGATAAGTGTCTCTTCTTTTGTCGGGGATGATTCGGGTACAGGCTCAGGGACTGATGTAGGTCCAGGCACAGATGTGGCTTCTTCAAGTGTATTTTGTGACAGTTCTTCCTGCACCTCTATGGCTTCGGCAATCGTTTCTTTCTTGCCGAACTTGATTTTGTAGATTTCGTATGTATCAAAGATAAGTGTCTGAAAGGAGAGATAGAGCAACCATCCCAACAGGTTACAGCATACGAATACTATCCACCTGACAAAGTTGTCTTGGTTGAAGCTGTCCGCTATTACCAGCGTGGCAATGGAAGATATTAGGACGATGGCGAAGCCGACAAAGCCCAAGATGATGTATTTGTCCTTGATTGATGATTCCATATTTCGTTGAGAGATTGAATGTTCCTGTATTATTTTGTGCAAAGTTAATGCTATTTTTCCCAATTACTGCCCGTTATTTGCGGTTAGAACGGTCTTTTTCAATGTATTTCACGAAATGTCATCATATCATACTCTGTTTCATACTCTGAGGGGCTTATAAATGGTGGCATCAAGCCAAAAACATAGAGGGGCGATTATAGCCTTGTAGCCATAACCGCCCCTCTGAATACCTGTCAATGTGAGACATTTATGCCTCCTTGCGCTTCAAGGTTATCTTGTCCACCACCTGACACATCTGCTGCGCTGCTATCTTGGAATAGATTTGTGTGGTGGTAATGTTCTTATGTCCGAGATAGGCTTGGATGACAGCCATGTCCGTTCCCATTTCCACGTGCAGGCTTCCGAAGCTGTGGCGGGTACAGTGAAAGGTGATTTTCTTGGTTATCCCTGCTGCCGTGAGCCACCGTTGGAGTGGTCCTTGCAGCATCTTGTCCTTGAAATCCTCAAAGATAAGTCCCTCGCCCCGTTCTCCCAGCAGTCCATAGGCTTCATCACTGATGGGGTTATGCACTATTTCTTTGGTTTTCTGCATACGGGTGGTAACGAACATCCTGCCGTTGGTGTATGGTTGTATCTGCTGCCACGTGAGCTGTCTGATGTCGCTCTTTCTCAGTCCCGTAAGACAGGCGAAAAGAAAAGCTTTTTTCAAGACCTCCTCCTCACAGGGTGTTTCGGCAAGCCGTATCAGTTCCTCTTGGCTCAAATGCTCCCTGATGGTGGGAATGCACTCGATGCGGTCTAAGAAGCCGTTTGGGTTCTCCTTTATCTTCCTGTCACGGTAAGCGGTGTGCAGCACGGCACGGAAAGTTGACCAATAGCCTGCTGCGGAGTTGATGTGCAGCTTTTGGTTGGTGTGGATGGATTGGGGTGCATCAAGCAGGTATTCCATGAACTTGCGGCACAAATCCACATCCACCTCCTCAAAGGTGCATTTGCCGTTCACGAACCGCTGGAAATGCTTGTATACGTGCTGCCACTTGATATTCTTGCGGTCAGCCAGTCCTTTGAAATAGGCAAGGAAATCGCCCTTCATCTTGGTCTTGTCAAAAAAGCCGTTGTTTTCATTGAAAATGGCTTCGTAGCGCTGGTTGCGCAGGATGACCGCTTTCTTCATCATGCGTGCGTTGAAGTCCCGTTCCTGCTGGTTTGCAGGTTTGGCGAAGATGTAAATTCCTAAGGCTTCACGTGTAATCACTCTCATGGTGACATTGTCACGGTAGCCGGGATAGTAGTCAAGGCATAGTGAATACTGTGTCCCGTTCTTAATCTTGCGCTTACGCAAGGTAACTGTTTTGCATTTACTCATAATAATTATGTTTTAATTGGTTGTATACATTTTGGAGTTGTATCCATGTTTCCGATGGCAAAGGAACAACGTGAAATATCCGTGAATACCTCCACGATACATCATTTTGAAATAATTTTCGATAATCCCGATTTTTCACGGTTATTTGTTCCTTTCAGCCATGACACGCTCCACATCTGAGCGCAAAAGCAGGTTTTTCACACCCACCTTTATCTTTTCGATGTGCTTCACCTTGACGATATGGCAGATGTTGGCTGACGAAAGACCATAGATTTGCTGCACCTGCTCAACGGTATAGTAGCGTTCATCGTTCACAAGGTCAGTTCTGCGGAGTTCGTTCAAATGTGATTTGGAGTAATAGGTACGCCCGTACTCTCTTTTAGTGGGTATCTTATGGCGATAGGTGTAGGCACGGAGTGCGGTCGGCTTCATGCCGAACAGTTCCTCCACCTCCTCGGTCAGTAGCCAGTCGGTAATTTCGCTAATATCAACTGCCACACCGAAAAACTCGTCAATATGCTTCTTGCTGTAATAGTTCTTTCCTGCGATACGGCAGATGGGGATATGGTTACGCTTGGCGGAAGTGTAAAGCCATGACTGCTTTACCTTAAAAAGGGACATCACCTCCTCGCCCGAATAGAAGTCCAACACTTCTTCGCTTTCCTTTTCCCTTTTTTCTCTTTTGGCAGGTAAGGAAGATGAAGATGATTTCCTTGGTGTGGAGGTGTTGCCGGGCAGGATGCGGTGATAGGGATTGCCCTCCAACATCTGCTCGATGTCGGCTCTGCGGATGAATGCCATGCGGTTGCTGATGCGTGAGGCTTTCAGCTTGCCGATGGCTACAAGTTTGTAAATGTACTGTCGGGAACAGCCCATGAGGATGGCTGCTTTGGAAAAGGTGAGATACTCCTGATGCTGTATCTCCATCAAGGGTTGGGCGACTTTGAAGAGGTTGTTCTTCTGCATCACTCTGGCTCGTTTGGCTTCTGCCTGACAAGCCTCACTGCAATATCTTTGCATACCGCTTCGGGTTACAAAGGACTTGCCGCAAAAACTGCATTTTCTGGTTGCTTTCATACCGTTTTATCGTTTAATGGTTCATTTCTTCAATCCTATATCTCTGAAATGGTAAACGGATGTGAACGGAAGTCAACCATTGTCGCTTTTCTACACAGTGTGACTGTTTCCGCATATCGGGGCGGTTATTGTCGCTTGTCGTAAACGGTTGTAAACCCTTGTCAACTGTCTGCACGGTGTGACAAAAAACAAGCCCCGCAAATTCTCCACGTCAGAAATACGTCTCAAAAATATGTGGAAATTTGGGAAGCGACAAATGGCAACCGAAAAGTGTTAAATTTTAGAATATGCTGGTAATTAAAGATTTACACTCGGATATTTCTGATTAGTTTTGGTTGTTCTATGGTTATAAATACAACTATAGAAATCATTTATTATTTGTATATCTTCGTCAGAGAACGATACTAACAGGTCCTTTGTAACATCAGGCATTGAGCCTTTCAGAATGCCACCGAACGCATCAATATTTGTATTTAGGAGATAATATAAGTATTGCTGCATAACATGGCCAAACTTTTCAGAAGGGATGTCTTTGTCAACAAGAAACTTCTCAAATGTATTTTGAATTACGTCAGAACTACGATCTTGCAAGAGAACATATCTTTTGCCAGTAAGACGATACATATCTTCTTCTTTTGTCTTGCCAGCAATGTATTCAAACGAATCATTTTCCTTTATCAGTGTTAAGACTTCCTGCTCAGAGTATGTTATAGACAATTCTTCTTCAAGGGCATCAATGATAGTCATGATAGTCATGCTCTTGTTCTCACGAAGAACAAAAATTGACTCTACGAATTTCCTTCTAATTGTTTCTGTCTTTCTGTTGCCAAGATTTTCTTCTGCATAAATCATTGCAGCCGTCCTGGTTATACTTAAAAGGTCCATTTCCATTGTTGCTATAAATAATTTTAATATGGTTCATAATTTATTTATTTGTGCGCAAAGCTTCTCGGAGTTGCTGTAGATTCATTTCCACCCCATCCTTTGGCACCAAGGAGTCTTTGGGCAGCACAGAGTAGTTCTTGGCAATGTTTTCTTTCTTACCGCTGAACCATTCGCAGAATGCGGTTTGGAGGAAAGAGTCACCATCAAGGTTATCTTTCTTGTTATACCTTATTATATTAGTGACGAACTGTTTCAACTCGGCATTGCGCAGTTTCTTATTCAATGGAATGTCCAAATCCTTGTTGGCAGATACCTGGCCGGTTTCAATAAACAGTTTGACAACGTCGCATACTTTTTCTACATCTTCTACAGGAGTACCAGCAAGTGAGAATACAAGCATGGTATATTCTTCTGTATTGGTCAGTCGCCTTTTTCGTTCTTCTTCCTGACATCGCTTGATTTCTGCTTCAAGGTTGAGCAGATGCTCTCGTCTTTCCAGCACATCCGATACATTTGCAGACAGAATATTGATTTCACGCATCCGTTTCTCGTTTTCGAGCATTAGGTTCCGTTTAATCTCTGCAACCTGTTGGTCAACCAATGTCTGTACAACCGAGGGAATTCGCTCTTGAAGCACTGTCAAAATAGCATTTGTATCAGTTTGTGGAATTTGTTTCACCGCTTCCATGATAGCCTCAAATTTGGCATCAGGAAGGGAACCCTCCTGCGAATTGGCACGAAACTTTTTCATCTCATCGTCCAAAGAGACTAACATTCCAGTCTTCTCATCTATCTCTGTCTGATAGAAGGATGTGTAGTACAAGACAACAATCTTATAGAGAACAACCACAGCCGCTGCACCATAGAAATACGGAATATAAGAAGACCTGTCAAACTGGGCTTTGTCGAGATTAGCAAAAGCACCAATGAAGACCATTGCCAGGACAGCAGCTATAGCCAATGCTGCAATAATCCAAACTATCTTCTCTATTATTTTGAAAAACTTCACCATAATTTATGCACTATACAAGAATGATTATAAATCCAAGCTGTCCTCTTTGAGTAAGAAGTCGAAGAGACCTATTGTCAGTATGCCTTCTTCATTGCGACGTGGCATGATGTGGTCCTTCACAATGATAACCTTTTTGAAAGAATCATTGATGTTCGTCAGAGAACGAGACTCCTGTATCTCCTTTTCTCTGTCTGGTATAGACAATGCCGACTGCACATAGTATTTCTTACTGCCAAGACTGGCGATGAAGTCCACTTCCAGTTGAATACGAACCCACTTACCATCCTTGTCCTGCTTCTTTATCTCCACCATTCCAACGTCCACACTATATCCACGTGTGATAAGCGCGTTGTAGATGATGTTCTCCATGATGTGCGTCTCTTCCTGTTGGCGCATATCGAGGATAGCATTTCTCAAACCGATGTCTGAAAAATAATATTTTGTGAGCGTGTTGATGTATTTCTTCCCTTTTATATCGTAACGTATAGCTTTGTTCAGCAGGAACGATTCGGACAAATAGGTGAGGTAATTCGCAATCGTCTGACTACCGATGCTTACATTCTTAACGCTTTTGAAGGTGTTCGATAATTTAGTAGGATTGCAAGGAGCGCCAATAGATGATGCCAAAATAAGCACCAACTCACGTAGTTCATTATCGTTTTTGATTTTATGCCTTTCGATAATATCTGCCAAATAAACTGTTTCAAACAACCCCTTCAAGTAGTTGATTTTCTTTTCTTCGGTCTCAAAAGACTGTATAAGTGGCAAACCTCCATAGGTGTAATATTCACGCCACGCATTCTGCTTGTCACCGCCAACGGCAGAATAAAACTCTGCAAAAGACAATGGGTTAACATGAATAGTCTCTCCTCGACCACGAAATTCCGTAGGAATGTCTGATGATAGGAAGTGAGAGTTACTGCCTGTCACGTATGTGTCAGCATTATCAATATGCCGGAAGCTGTTCAATACATCCACAAACTCATCCATCAATTGCACTTCATCAATAATGATGTAATACAGTTCTTTGTCCTTGATTCTGTCATGAACATAGTGAAGCATAGTGTCTGGATTTCTCAGTTCCTTGTTCATGCGGTCTTCAAGGTCAATGCGGATGATGTGGTCATCAGCCACTCCATTATCTAATAGGTAGTGATAGAACAAGACGTTCAGCAGATACGACTTGCCACATCTGCGGATTCCTGTTACCACTTTGATAAAGCCATTCTGACGGCTATCAATCAGTTTTTTTAGATATCGATCTCTTTTTATCTCCATTGTTCTATATTATATTATTGCCAGTATTGGCAACTTTTTACGGTACAAAAATATTGTTTTTTATTGTATTATGCAAGTTTTACACCAAAAAAACGCCAATATTGGCATTATTTTAACGTACAAAACATCAATGGTGGCCAAATTACAGTCTTAAATTGAGTAAAAACTTCAACTATGATTGGTGTCAGCGAATAACTTCACAACAATTCCTAATTCCACTAGTTCACGTCAAGTGAATTCTAACAGGTTATAGAAATAGTTATAAAATGAATATAATTCATTAAAAATACATTAATTTGTATCTCTTTCCTTAAAACAGAACCGTTTTTGAGAATAATTTATTATCTTTGCGCCATAATAATATAGAATAAGCATGGAAGAAGCAAGAGATTTGAATCGCTTGAAAGTGATTTTGGCCGAGAAAAAGAAAACCAACAAATGGTTAGCTGAACAATTGGGCTGTGCACCGACTACAGTCTCAAAATGGTGTACCAATTCTTCACAACCATCATTAGAATCTATAGAAAAAATAGCTAATCTACTTGATATAGATTATACAGAACTCATTAGAATAGACAGAAAGCCATGAAGACCAAGAACACTTTCACCATACATACAGAGCTTCTTGATGGCAAGCTCGATGGAGCAAGAAATATCTATATGGGGGCAAATTCAACTTGTCACCTCTATGTAATTCCTCGCGAAGAAATCACATTGGCCAATACTATCAATGATATCTCAGGACAACCAGCCTTTTACATTCTTCTTGGTTCTCCAGATAAAAATAAGCCACAAGCGTATATAGGCCAAACAACAGATTTTGCTAATCGCAAGAACGACCATGTTCAAAAAAAAGATTTCTGGAGCATCGCACTGGTGTTTATTTCTGATAATCACAAGATTTATGGTGATGATGTAAAATATCTGGAATATCTTGGCATTGAAGCAGCCCAAAACGCAGGGTCTTATGAACTTTTGAATGGTGCCAACCCCAGAAAGCCCAACATTGCTCCTTTCCGAGTCAATGATATGGAAGTTTTCTTTCGCGACATACAACTGCTATGTAAATTTTATGGATGCAGAATCTTTGAGGCCGTGAAACAAGAAACACGTTCAGAGCACATGTACTTTGTGAAGTCTTCTGACCGCCCTGCACAAGGTTCTGGCTTCTACGATGAGCAGACTGGGAAATTCATACTTCTTGAAGGAAGTTTGTTGGCGACCAAAGTGGTAAAGAGTTTCAGGTCCTTAGCTTCACGCGACTTATTCGTAAAAGAACATTGTAAAAATGACAAAGGACAGATAATCCTTCTCCATGATGTGCCATTTGATAGCCCAAGTGGGGCATCAAGTTTTGTACTTGGTCGTCCAAGCAATGGCTGGGATGATTGGAAAGACGCAGATGGAAAGAAACTAAGTGAAATTATTAAAAGATAGAATATTGGTATGACAGCAATTGTTGGTACGATAAATCGTAGAGGAGTAGCATTTGCAGCAGATAGTGCTGCTACACATACGGTATCTTCTAAGCATAAAATCACGAATCATGCAAATAAGATATTCGAATTGTCAAGACATAACCCTGTAGGTATATGTATTTGTGGCAATTTGGATTTTCTTGGTATGCCATGGGAAGACATATTCAAGCTGTTTCGAAAAGAAGTAGGTGAAACTTCATGTAAGCATCTCAATGAATATCCTCCCCTCTTCTTTGAGTTTGTAAAAACGCATGTAATGTCTCATTTGGTTGATGACCAAATTCTTAATCTCAGAGTCATTATAAACGGTTTTTTCGAAGAAATCATCGATATATCAAGAAAAGAACTGGAAGAGAATGGCAAAGAATTATTGGAAGATGATTTGTTCCGCAAAATACAAGATAAACTTGAATATTTTGATAATTTGTATTCCTCTGCTAATCGCGCCACGGAATTTGTTGATTATACACTTGAAGAATTCTCAGATTATGCAAAACCGATTGTAGAAGAAATATTAAAAGAGCCATTGGAGTCTGAATCATGCCCCAAGAACTTTTTACAACAGTTTATCAAATCATTATACAATATAGTTGTCTCTACAGTTCACGTTTATCTTGTCAATACCGAGATTATTTTCTGGGGATATGGAGAAGATGACTTGTTCCCGTCCTATTACTCTTTTATAATAAGCGCGGCTTTTGATGGAAGAATAAAATACACCAATAAAAGTGGATATGCTGTTTCCAACAAGGACAATGCATGCGTTGAACCTTTCGCACAAACAGACGTCGCAAACACTGTAATTCGAGGAATTGACGATGAACTTCGGAAGAAGTTTTATGAAAGCTATAAAGCATCTATCACCGTACTGAGAAATGAGATCATTTCGCAGTTAGATTCTGCTGGAGCGCCAGAAGTGTTGAAAAAAGCGTTGCTTAATATTGATTTGGAGAATTATACGAATCTTTACGCCCAAGGCATGGATCAGTTTATTCAAGAGAATTATATTGCTAAATTAGTTAATACGGTATCATATTTGAGCAAAGAAGATTTAGCAGATATGGCAGAAAGTCTTGTGCGAATGACATATTTAAAACGCCGAATCACATCTGAAGAAGAAAGCGTTGGTGGGCCTGTGGATGTTGCTGTAATAACAAAAGGAGATGGTTTTGTTTGGCTTAAAAGAAAACATTATTTCTCCGCAGAATTGAATCCTCATTATTTTGAACGCACTAAATTAGAATAGCGATGATTACAATATATAGTGAAAAAAAAGAGGCGCGTAATAATGCTATGCCATCCCATTCGAATAATAGTGTGGCTACAGATTCCGTTATACCAGGTTCTTTGAAGGGTATGAGTGAGCTGGTCAAAAAGAACTTAGAAAGTGTGAAAAAAATAAATTGGCAAAAAGAGGGGATGAAATAACTGTCATTAAATTTCTAGCGTATGACACCAGAAGAAAAAGCAAGAGTCAAGATAGACCAGATGTTTGAAGATGCTGGTTGGAAGGTGGTAGATAGAGATTTCTATTCTCCCACTTTAACTGCTGCAGCTATCCGAGAAGGTCTGCTTGAAGGAAACCGAGAAGCGGATTATTTCTTGTTCGTAAATGGTATGGCTGTTGGCATACTTGAAGCTAAGCAAAAGGAAATAGATGTTACTTCTGATATGGTTTGTGAACAAGCAGACCTATATGTTCGTGGTGTTCCTGAATGTTATAAAGCCTACTCACGACCATTGCCAATCATCTACCAATCCAATGGCGAAGAAACTATCTTTCGTGACTTCCGTGATGAAGATGGTGAACTTATTGGATTGAACCGCATCCATACACCCAAAGAAATTGTAAAGATGTTGGGGATTGATGATCCTTACGCAGGTTTGCCTACGCTGAAAAAGAAAGGTTTGCGCGATTGCCAATATGAAGCCATTTCGGAATTGGAAAACAGCTTCCGAAATGGACAGAAAAAAGCTTTGATAGTATTGGCAACAGGAGCTGGCAAGACCTATACTGCTTGTCTGGCAGCCTATCGCTTATTAGCTTTTACCCCCATGAAGCGAATCCTCTTCCTTGTTGACCGAAACAACCTCGGAAAACAAGCAGAGGGAGAGTTCGGCATGTTCCGCCTAACGGAGAATGGTGATCCATTCAATACTATCTATACGGTCAATCGTTTGAAATCGGCCAAGGTTCCATCCGACAGCAATGTTGTCATCTCGACCATACAACGCCTGTTCTCTCTCCTTACAGGACAGGAAATCGTGGATAATGATGATGACGATGAAGATACCACCACGAGTGAGGTACAATTGTCAGGAACTATGATCTTGCCTCCTGATTTCTTCGACCTGATTATCATTGATGAATGTCACCGTTCCATCTATGGCAACTGGAAGAAAGTGTTGGAATACTTTAATACAGCCAAACTCATCGGCTTGACTGCAACGCCAGTACCAGAGACAAAAGCATTCTTCAATAACAATATTGTTGTAAACTATACTCTTGAACAGTCCATCGTGGACGGTGTGAATGTGGATGCCCGTGTCTATCGTATCAAGACTGAAGCGACAGAGAATGGCGGTGCTATCTTGAAGGGCGACAAACTGAAGCGTGAAACACGCTATACAGGAAAGGTAGAAACGGTTCGCAACGAGGAAACCAAAAATTATTATTGCTGTCCGCTAAAACTTTTTTTGAGCATATAAAAATTAGGGCTGGATTCCTCGCTTGGAATTCAGCCCTTTTAGTTACCTTTGTTTCTTGTTGTAAATTTCAATTCAAGACCCCAGTTCGGGATAAGAATAGTTCATAAAAAAGTTGGTAGTCTCACAAATATT
>USOQ01000060.1 GCA_900556395.1 Candidatus Segatella caccae
TGCATCATTGCTATATAGCTGTTTTTTAATGTGCGTGCAAATTTACTAACTTTTTGCGAGATAGCCAAATTTGCACGCCATTTATTCTTATTTTGCAGGCAAAACCTGCTCTATCTGTTGTTCACGATGACAGATTTGCACTTCCACGCCAAACTTTTCGTGGATATGCTCTGCCAGATGCTGGGCAGAATACACACTGCGATGCTGACCACCCGTGCAACCAAAACAGAACATCAGAGAGGTAAAACCTCGCTGAATATATCGGTTCACGTGATGATCGGCAAGTGCATAGACATGCTCCAGGAACTGGAGAATCTCACCATCATCCTCCAGGAATCGGATCACCGGTTCGTCCAGACCCGTCAACTTCTTGTAAGGCTCATAACGACCAGGATTGTGAGTGCTTCTACAGTCAAAGACATAACCGCCACCATTGCCCGACGGATCTTCAGGAATACCCTTTTTAAAGGAGAAGCTATAGACTCTTACTACCAGAGGTCCCTTACCGTCATACTTAGAGAAGGTAGCCGGTCCATCTTGTGGATGAGCCCGATAAATATTCTTATCTGTAGTCTTATATCCATCTGCACGTGTTACGGCAGCACTTTCGATACGCTTGAACTGCGGCAATTCTGTCAGTCTGCGAAGCATATCCATCATATATGGATAAGGGAACACCTTCTCGCCCATCTTCAGAAGATCACGAAGATTCTGAATGGCAGGTGGAATACTCTCGAGAAAATGCTTCTTGCGCTCGAAATAGCCTCGGAAACCATAAGCTCCCAACACCTGTAAGGTACGGAAGAGAACAAAGAGACTCAGACGGTTCACGAAATGACGAACCGAAGGGACCTCCGTATAACTCTTGAGCGACTGATAATACTCCCATACCAACTCCCGGCGGAGCTTGAAGGAATATTTGGCAGAAGCCTGCCAGAGGAAGGAAGCCAGATCATAATAGAACGGTCCCTTTCTGCCACCTTGGAAATCTATAAAATAGGGATTGCCTTTTTCGTCTAACATAATGTTACGTGCCTGGAAATCACGATAGAGGAAACAATCCATTTTTTCAGAAGTCAGATCCTTTGCAAACAATCGGAAATTGGCTTCAAGTTTCAGTTCATGGAAATCCAGATCGGTAGGTTTCAAGAAACAATACTTGAAATAGTTGAGGTCAAAAAGAACACTATCCACATCAAATTCCGGCTGAGGATAGCAATTGGACCAGTCCAGACCGCGAGCACCACGCAACTGGATGTTAGGCAACTCACGGATAGTCTTCTTCAGAAGTTCCTTCTCCTTCTGATTATATCTTCCTCCAGCCTCACGACCACCCTTGATAGCATCGAAAAGTGAAGTTCCACCTAAATCAGTCTGGATATAGCAAAGCTGATCCTCGCTCACAGCCAAAACCTTAGGTACGGGCAACTGTCGGAGGTTGAAATGATTGGCAAGATAAATGAAGGCATGATCTTCATCACGACTGGTGCCCACAACACCAATCACCGTATCTCCATCTTGCTTGATGATACGGAAATACTGACGGTTGCTCCCCTGCCCTGCCAACTTGATGACATCCGCAGGTTCCTCGCCAGCCCATTGCCTATAAAGATTAATTAGCTTTTCCATCATCATTCAGTTTACGACGTTTTCTATTATCGTCTATCTTCTGAGCGAAGTTATCACCGATAAAGAGAAGCAATAAAATACCAAGCGTAGTGAGGAATGAATTAGTAGTTGTCATTCCCAACTCAGCCTTTGTTATATAAATAAGTCCACCGATAACAATCAGGAAGACCAATGCTTTTTTCCAATCAATATTCTTCATGCTGCAAAATTACACAATAAATTCGAAAACACAAAATAAATAACAAAAAAAAATCGGATGTCTCACGACAACCGATTTTCAAAAACAAACTACTTAAAAACTAATCTACTAAAACAAATCAAAAAAATATCTTTAGCGGCTTAAGCCGTCTTTTTCATTTTTCTACGATGCAAAGTTACAAAAAAAGCAAATACGCGCCAAGCTTTTTTGCTAAAATTTGCAATATTTTATGCTAAAAAACACATAAAAAAGGGACCACTCATGAGAGTAGCCTCTTTTTTGTTATCTATAGTTTGCATTTTTTACATCATACCACCCATTCCTGGGGCTGCTGCAGGAGCAGCAGGAGCTGGCTCAGGTTTGTCAACCAATACGCACTCTGTAGTAAGGAAAAGTCCTGCAATAGAGGCCGCATTCTCCAAAGCTACACGCTCTACCTTAGCAGGATCTACGATACCAGCCTGGCGCATATCCTCGTAAACATCTTTACGAGCATTATAACCGAAGTCGCCTTCGCCTTCACGCACTTTATTGACAACCACAGAACCTTCACCACCAGCATTAGCTACAATCTGACGCAGAGGTTCCTCGATGGCGCGCTCTACGATACGGATACCAGTAGTCTCATCAGCGTTGTCACCCTTCATATCCTTCAAAGCCTCAAGAGCACGGATGTAAGTAGTACCACCACCAGCAACAATACCTTCCTCGATAGCTGCACGAGTAGCGCAGAGAGCATCGTCAACACGATCTTTCTTCTCCTTCATCTCAACCTCAGAGTTAGCACCTACATAGAGAACAGCCACACCACCAGCGAGCTTAGCCAAACGCTCCTGAAGTTTCTCCTTGTCGTAAGAAGACTTGGTGTTCTCGATCTCGTTCTTAATCTGTGCTACACGATCCTGAATGTTAGCCTTCTCTCCATGACCATTCACGATGGTTGTATTGTCCTTATTGACGGTTACCTTGTCTGCAGAACCTAACATATCCAATGTTGCCTGCTCCAACTTCAGACCCTTCTCCTCAGAGATAACTACACCACCTGTCAATACAGCGATATCCTCCAACATAGCCTTACGACGATCGCCGAAGCCAGGAGCCTTTACTGCACAGATTTTCAAGCCACCACGCAGACGATTTACTACCAATGTAGTCAATGCCTCAGAGTCAACATCTTCTGCGATTACCAACAATGGACGACCACTCTCAGCAGCAGGCTGAAGGATAGGCAAGAACTCCTTGAGGTTAGAAATCTTCTTATCGTAAAGAAGGATATATGGATTATCCATTACACATTCCATCTTATCGGCATCAGTCATGAAGTAGCCACTCAGATAACCACGGTCAAACTGCATACCCTCTACCACACCGATATTAGTGTCGCGGCTCTTGCTTTCCTCGATGGTGATGACACCATCCTTAGAAACCTTGCGCATTGCATCGGCCAAGAGCTTACCAATCTCAGCATCATTGTTGGCAGAAACGGTAGCCACCTGCTCTATCTTGTCGTAGTTATCATCTACCTGCTCAGCATGCTCCTTGATGAAAGCAACGACAGCAGCAACAGCCTTGTCGATACCACGCTTCAAGTCCATAGGATTAGCACCAGCAGTAACGTTCTTCAAACCCTCTGTTACGATGGCCTGTGTCAAGATAGTAGCTGTTGTTGTACCATCACCAGCGTCGTCACCAGTTTTGCTGGCTACACTCTTAACAAGCTGAGCACCAGTATTCTCAAATTTATTCTCCAATTCTACTTCCTTAGCTACAGTAACACCATCCTTAGTAATCTGAGGAGCACCAAACTTCTTTTCGATTACCACGTTGCGGCCCTTAGGACCGAGAGTTACCTTTACTGCGTTAGCCAACTGATCGACACCCTTCTTCAAGAGGTCGCGAGCATCCATATTGTATTTAATATCTTTAGCCATAATATTTTCTTTCTAACAATGTTTAAATATCAGCAAAAAGGTATTTTATCTTCCAGTACTTTTTACCTTTTTACTTTTTTACCTTTTTCCCTTTAAAACTACTCTTCTACTACTGCGAGAACATCGCTTTGGCGCATCATCATATACTTAGTACCATCAAACTCAAGTTCAGTACCAGCATATTTGCCGTAAAGCACGGTATCACCCTCTTTGAGAATCATCTCCTCATCCTTGGTTCCCTTACCTGTAGCAACAACCTTACCACGCTGTGGTTTCTCCTTTGCTGTATCAGGGATAATGATTCCACCTACTTTTTCTTCGGCTGGTGCAGGAAGTACCAGCACTCTGTCTGCTAATGGTTTAATGTTCATGATTCTATGTTTTTAAATTGTTATTTTGATGTTAGATGGCAAAAACGTTCAGCGTCTTCACCTCGTCGGTTTCGTCGAAAGCTAAAAGCGTGCCAAAAACAAAAAAAACAGACGAAACTGACAAAATTGTCAGTCACGTCTGCCAAATATGGAAGAAAGTACAGCCCATTAGCATGGACCATCTTTCTCTTATTTCTTTTTTCCAGAAATAGCATCAAATATGATTTCTGCCATTTTCTCGGCGCCTTTACCATTGGGATGAATACCATCATCGAGCATCATATCAGCATAAGTAAACTGTGTATGTAGGTCAATGTAGCCACACTTATTCTTCTTAGCCACCTTTTTGATAACAGGAATCTCGCCATTAACAATCACGCTGTCGTTGATGGTCCATGAGGGTTTAAAGGCAGGAATAGGCGAACAAAGATACACCTTAGGCTTGGAAGGTAGTGCCTTGAGCGAGTCGACCATCGTCTGCAAGTCCTTTCCAAACTCAGCAGCATGCACCCAGTTATGAGTTTTACTATCGTTGGTACCCAACTTGATGACAACGATTTGAGGTTGGAAGGCCAGGGCATCACGCCATCCCATTTCCTTCATATAAGGAACATCCCCATTATTTAATAAGGTACGCGCGCTGAGACCATAGTTCTTCACCTGAAATCCATCACCCAATTTATTTTGCAACAAAGCAGGATACCCCTTTTGCGAAGCCATATCAATACCATATCCATCGGTGATAGAGTTGCCGATACATGCCACACGCACAGCATCCTCACGAGGAGCCTTAAAGCTATCAAGCCAACGAGTTAGGTCGCTCAACATCTGGTCGTGATAAGCCCATGAACTTCGGAATCCGAACCCATGTCCACCTGTAGGATAAATACACATAGAACACTCGTTGCCCTCTTGACGCATACGAGAGTAATAAGCCACACCATTGGTTACAGGAGGAACAGCCCTATCATCATTAGCTAAGAGGATGATGGCACGTGGGGTAAGATGTCGGCGCACCTGTTTTTCGTTTGAGAAGCGTTCAACAAGTTGCTTATCTTTAACCCCTTCTTCGCCCAAGAGATTATAACTGGAACCTCCATGTCCCTGTCGTGGGTTCATCGAGATGACGGGATAAAACAATATAGAGAAGTTGGGACGTGCATCATACTCAGCCTGTGTACTGACAGTAGAAGCCAGATGTCCTCCTGCAGAAAAACCCATGATACCCACATCTTCACGATTGATACGCCAAGCAGAAGCGCTATCGCGCACAGTACGCATAGCCTTACAGGCATCCTCCATAGGAATGGTATATCTACCATGTGGCATTCGGTATTTCAACACAAAGAAAGCTATTCCCTGCTTATTGAAATATTCTGCCCAATCGTACCCCTCATGTTGAAGTGCAAGATGCGAATACCCTCCACCAGGACAGTCTACAACCGCTCTACCCGTAGGATGCTGCGGAAGATAACATGTCAGGTTGCTCTCGCCATCAGCCGACATGTTGAGTACAAACTTCTTGGCAGTAGACTGCGCTGACATGGTAATGGCAGCCATCAGACAAGCCATTGATAACAAAAACTTCTTCATAATTACATTTTTAGGTTGATGTGATTGTTTTTATAAAAAAGCCAGTCGAAGCTATCAAGCATCCAACTGGCCATATGGTTTAAAAACTTTGTATCCTCATTAATCGAAGAATCCAGGCTGATGATATTCAATACCTAATTCACGATCTACTGTGGCAAGAATGCCCTGCACCTGTCCCATAGCGAACATACGTCCCAAGAAACTGTAACCGGCATTATAGCCACGATTCTCGTCACCCAGCATACACATACCATGGTCTACACGCATAGGCAACTTAGGATTCACCTGCTCGAAGATGCGAGCCAACTCTATCAAGTCGGCACGACCACCCAGGTGACTTGCCTCTGTGAAGTCGCCATTCTCGAAGATATGACAAGAGCGCATGTGTACAAACCATGTGCGGTCAGCATACTTGCGTGCCAACTCTACAACATTGTTGTGACCACCAGCAGAGAGCGAACCAGCACAGAAGGTAAGACCATTGTGCTTATTATCGACAGCCTTCAAGAACCAGTTGATATCCTCATCACAGGTCACGATGCGTGGTAAGCCCAAGATTGGGAATGGAGGATCGTCAGGATGCACACACATATACATGTCGCACTCCTCACAGGTAGGCATAATGGCATTCAAGAAGTAACGCATGTTCTCGCGCAACTGCTCCTTGGAGATACCCTTATAGAGATCGAGCAGCTGACGGAACAACTCTACAGGATGCTCATCATCCTCCTTGATATTACCACTCACAAAACCCTGAGTCTTCACGATGATATTCTCTACCAACTTATGATCATCCTCAGGAGTCATCTTACCCTTCAACTCCTCTACCTCTTTCAGGATGTCACGACCCATAGCTTCGCCTTTAGCCTTCCAGTCAGCCTCAGCACCTTCGCGCTTTAGGATATGAATATCGAAGTAAGCAAACTGTGGGAAAGAGAAATACAGATTGGTACTTCCGTTAGGATTATCATGGAACAAGTCGGTACGTGCCCAGTCGAGTACTGGCATAAAGTTATAGCAGATGGTATGAATACCCTCAAGCGAAAGATTTCTAAGACTTTCCTTATAGCGTTCTATCTGCTCATCTCTGTCGGCACCAGCATACTTGATGCTCTCTACGACAGGTAGCGATTCTACAACACTCCATCTCATACCATAACTCTCGATATACTCCTTCAGGTCGCGGATCTTCTCACGAGTCCATACCTCACCATTAGGCACATCATGCAAGGCTGTAACAATGCCTTCTACACCAATTTCTTTCAACATGTCTAAGGTAATCTTATCGTTTTTACCAAACCATCTCCAAGTTCTTTCCATAATGTTTTGTTGATTCAGTTAATTAAATATTGTTTTGTAATTAGTTTTAGCAAATATCACACAAATCGAACGCAGAACGCCAAGCTTGCTTGAGCGTTTTGCTGAGATGCAGCTTATCATCTGCAAAGATCCGCAAATCGAACGCAGAACGCCAAGCTCGCTTGAGCGTTTTGCTGAGATGCAGCTTATCTTCTGCAAAGATAAGCATTTTCTTCGAATACGAGATGCTATTTCGATTAAATTATTTCTTTTTACTACAAATATGTTTGGTAATTGTAGCTTTTTTACTAAATTTGCAGAATAAACAAACAATCAACATAAATTCAACGCAGTATGAAACAGTTTTTCAAAAGCGTGGCAGCAACAGTTGTGGGCATTTTTGCCTTTGGCATTATCATGGGCATCTTTGTCTTCTTCAGTTTGATAGGTATGCTCATGAGTAGTAGCAAGCCATCGCTTCACGACAATTCGGTAATGGTCATGAAGTTACAAGGCACCATCAACGAACAGGCGCAGGAGAACGTAATGGGACAAATCACAGGAGGCTCATTCAATCAATTAGGTCTAAACGAGATACTTTCTTCCATCAAAAAAGCGAAGAAAGAAGATAAGATAAAAGGTATATACCTCGAACCAGGCGCACTTGCTACCGACTATGCCACCTTGCAAGAAATACGCAAAGCGCTCGAAGACTTCAAGAAGAGCGGAAAATGGATCATCGCTTATGGTGACGCCATGTCGCAGGGAAGTTACTACTTAGCTTCCGTTGCCAACAAAGTGTACCTCAACCCAGAAGGTTCGATAGACTGGCATGGTCTGGCATCCCAGCCCATGTTTCTGAAAGATCTTTATGCCAAGTTTGGTGTTAAATACACCGTGGTAAAGGTCGGAAAGTTTAAGAGCTTCACCGAGCAATATACCGAAGACAAGATGAGCGATGCCAACCGCGAACAAGTATCGCAGTATATACATGGTCTTTGGCACCAGATGCTTACCGATGTTTCTAAGAGCCGTGGCATCAGCAAAGACTCACTCAACCATTATGCCGACGGATTAGTAGCCTTTGAAGGGGCTGACAAGCTGAAGACACGCAAGATGGTAGATGGGTTCTGCTACTACGACGAAATCAAGGACGTGGTAAAGAAACAACTTGGCGTCAAGAGCAACAAACACATCAGACAAGCCAGCATCAGCGAGGTAAACGCTGCCGTAGAAGATGATTATAACGGAGACGCTATAGCTATATACTATTGTCAAGGAGGCATAACCCAACAGGCCACAACAAGCCTATGGGGTAGCGAACAGCAGATAGTAAGTAGCCAGGTCATCGCCGACCTGAACGATCTTGCCAAAGACGACAATATCAAGGCTGTAGTAATACGCATCAACTCAGGCGGTGGAGATGCCTACGCCTCCGAACAGTTATGGAGAGCTGTTAGTCAGCTCAACAAGAAAAAGCCCGTAGTAGTATCTATGGGTGGTATGGCAGCCTCAGGAGCCTATTACATGAGCATGGGAGCCCGTTATGTCATGGCGCAACCTACTACACTCACGGGAAGCATCGGCATCTTCGGCGCCCTCCCCGACTTGAGCGGACTCATCACCCAGAAGTTAGGAGTCAAGTTTGACGAGGTAAAGACCAACCGCAACAGCGGTTACCAAGGAGCACTGATGGCTCGCCCTTTAAACGCAGAAGAGCTGGGCTACTTGCAAGCATACGTCAACCGAGGCTATACGCTTTTCCGCAAACGTGTGGCAGATGGCAGAAAGATGAGTATCGACGAAGTGGAGAAAATAGCACAAGGACGCGTATGGCTGGGTACTGATGCCAAGAGCAACAAGCTGATAGATGGTTTAGGTGGACTCGATGATGCTGTGAAAAAAGCAGCACAACTGGCCAAGATAAAAGATTACTACACTGACGAATACCCCCTACCAGTCAGTTGGATGGACCAATTACTCAACAATGTGGACAACAGCCAAGGCAACTACCTCGACGAGCAGTTGCGCCTCACCTTAGGCGACCTATACACCCCATTCATGTGGCTTCGACACATCAACGAACACGAACCAGTACAGGCATCACTGCCCTATGTACTCAACATTCAATAACATCCACCTACTATATATATAATAAGGTGTAATAATAAAACATGAGAACAGAAGGAGATCTTATCAAGATTAACGAATGGCTCACTCCCTTGAGCTGGCTATACGGCATAGCCGTTCGCTTTCGCAACTGGCTCTTTGATGTGGGCATCAAGCATAGCAGGACTTTCAGCCTGCCTGTCATTTCTGTGGGTAACATCACAGTAGGCGGGTCAGGTAAGACTCCGCATGTGGAATACCTTATCCGACTGTTGCACGACAAAATGAAAATTGCCGTATTGTCACGAGGATACAAGCGAAAAAGCAGTGGCTATGTGCTGGCTTGCAACGAGACAACCATGACAGAGATAGGAGACGAGCCCTTCCAGATGCACCAAAAGTTCCCTGACATCTACGTAGCGGTAGACGCCAAAAGGGTGAGAGGTATAGAACGATTGCAAGCCGACGCAGAAACTCAAGACGTCGATGTTGTGTTACTCGATGATGCTTTCCAACATAGATATGTCAAGCCTGGCATCAACATCCTACTCGTAGATTATCACCGACTCATCATCTACGATAAGATGCTTCCTGCAGGAAGACTACGCGAGCCTCTCTGCGGTAAGAATCGCGCCGACATCGTTATCGTAACAAAGTGTCCCAAAGACCTACGTCCGATGGAGTTTCGTGTTCTCACCAAGGCCATGAGTCTTTATCCTTTCCAGAAGCTATACTTCACTTGCATCGACTACGATGATGCTCGAGGACTCTTCAACGGGAAGACCCTTCCTCTCAAGGAACTAAAGCAACAGCACGTAATGCTCCTCACAGGCATCGCATCGCCGAAGCAGATGGAGCACGACCTCAAGCCTCATGTGGGCGATATCAGAAGCCTATCATTTGGCGACCATCATCAGTTCAAGTTGCGCGACGTAGAGCTCATCAACGATACCTTCTCGTCTATGCCCGAGCCACGAATCATCATCACCACCGAGAAAGATGCCGTGCGACTTAAAGATACCGAAGGACTGAGCGACCTCGTCAAACAAAGCATCTACGCACTACCTATCAAGGTTAGTTTTATGCTCAATCAAGAAGAAAACTTTAACAATAAAATCATAAGCTATGTACGAAAAAATTCAAGAAACAGCATCCTGGCTAAAAGAAAGGATGACCACAAGTCCAAAGACCGCCATCATTCTGGGAACGGGTCTCGGACAATTAGCTTCAGAAATAACTGAAAGCTATGCTTTCCCATATAGTGAGATACCCA
This sequence comes from Candidatus Segatella caccae, assembly GCA_900556395.1. Taxonomy (GTDB): domain Bacteria; phylum Bacteroidota; class Bacteroidia; order Bacteroidales; family Bacteroidaceae; genus Prevotella; species Prevotella caccae. The sequence continues at coordinate 10,405 of USOQ01000060.1, forward strand.
ACTTCCCTGTATCTACAGTAGAAGGACATGCCGGTAAGCTGATCTTCGGAAAGTTAGGTGGCAAAGACATCATGGCTATGGAGGGACGCTTCCACTTCTATGAAGGCTATAGCATGAAAGAAGTGACATTCCCAGAGCGTGTAATGTACGAACTGGGCATCGAGACTCTCTTCGTAAGCAATGCTTCGGGAGGCATGAACGCATCGTTCAACATCGGCGACCTCATGGTCATCGACGACCACATCAACTTCTTCCCTGAGCATCCGCTGCATGGCAAGAACTTCCCTACTGGTCCTCGCTTCCCCGACATGCACGAAGCTTACGACAAAGACTTGCGTAATTTGGCAGATACCATAGCCCAAGAGAAAGGCATCGACGTGAAGCATGGTGTATATGTAGGTGTACAAGGTCCTACCTTTGAGACTCCTGCCGAATATCGCATGTATCGTTTGCTGGGCGGCGACGCTGTTGGTATGAGCACCGTTCCCGAAGTCATCGTGGCACGCCATTGTGGCATCAAGGTTTTCGGTATCAGCATCATTACCGACTTAGGTGGCTTCGATGTTCCCGTAGAGGTAAGCCACGAAGAAGTACAGATTGCTGCCAATGCTGCACAGCCTAAGATGACTGAGATTATGCGCGAGATGATTCGCAGATCATAAACTTTATTTTTAAAAACATACAATTCAAAACTATTGGACATCGCAAAATTGGGTGAGTTTGGCCTTATCGACCATCTCACAAAAGGACACGAAAACAAAAACGCTTCTACCATCTATGGTGTGGGAGATGATTGTGCCGTCATGCACTATCCTGACAAGGAAATGCTCGTCACTACCGATATGCTGATGGAAGGTGTACACTTCGACCTTACCTATATCGACCTACAGCACCTGGGCTACAAGAGCGCCATGGTCAACATCAGCGACATCTTCGCTATGAATGGTACCCCACGCCAGATGACAGTAAGCATAGCCTTGAGCAAACGCTTCAGCGTGGAAGACATCGACGAATTCTACAAGGGACTGCGCATGGCTTGCGACAAGTTTGGGGTAGACATCGTGGGTGGAGATACCACTTCATCGCTCACAGGTCTCGCCATCAGCATCACCTGCATTGGCGAAGCTGCTAAGGAAGACATCGTATACCGCCATGGCGCCAAGGACACTGATATCATCTGTGTCTCTGGCGACTTAGGAGGAGCATACATGGGTCTGCAACTCTTGGAGCGCGAGAAAGCGGTATATTACGGACAAGTAGAAGACATTCGCAAGAAAATGGCACAGGCCAAGGCTGCAGGAGAAACCCAAAAACTGGCTGCCCTCAACCAAGAACTTGTTGGCATGCGCAACTTCCAGCCCGACTTCTCGGGCAAGGAATACTTATTGCAACGTCAGCTTCAGCCAGAGGCAAGAGGTGACATCATAGCCCAGTTGCGCGAAGCTGGAATACGCCCTACGGCCATGATGGACGTGAGCGACGGACTGAGTAGCGAACTCATGCACATCTGTCAGCAAAGTCATTGCGGTTGTCGCATCTACGAGAAGAACATCCCCATCGACTATCAGACAGCTGTCATGGCTGAAGAATTCAATATGAACCTCACCACATGTGCTATGAATGGTGGCGAAGACTACGAATTGCTCTTCACTGTACCCATCGGCGACCATGCCAAAATCGAAGAGATGGAAGGCGTTAAGCAGATAGGTTACATCACTCAGGAATCCCTCGGCAAAATGCTCATCACGCGAGATGGACAAGAGTTTGAACTCAAAGCTCAGGGGTGGAACCCACTGAAAGATTAATTCGGCCGACACGAACAATGAAGGATGCAAAAGTAACAATACCTCTCAAGTAAAAAAAGAGAAGCCTTCTAAAATCGACAAAGACCGTTTTAGTTAATAAACATTAAGCAAGAGAAAATGTTTTCTTTTCTCTTGCTTAATCAAAGAATTTATTGTACCTTTGCAACCGCAAAATAATTCACATGGTGCCATAGCTCAGTTGGTAGAGCAAAGGACTGAAAATCCTTGTGTCCCCGGTTCGATTCCTGGTGGTACCACTCCTCCTTTCATTTGGCGGTTTCTGACTTCGGTTAGAGCCGCCTTTCTTTTTTAAAAAGAATCAGGAAACAATTCAAACAAACTATATTCAAACAACTAAACAAAAAAAACATGAAAAAGGTCATCATCTCTTTGTTGGCACTCTTATCTGTCACAGCTATACACGCAGACAACGACTATGCCAAGTATTACCAAAACCTACCCGTGCAGATGCCTCAACCCACGCTGCCCACCATACCTGACAACCAGGTAAGTATCCTCGACTGTGGAGGCAAGGGCGATGGACTGACTCTCAACACAGAGGCTTTCGCCAAAGCCATCAGCAAACTCAACAAGCAGGGAGGCGGCCATCTCAACGTACCTGCTGGTATCTATCTCACAGGACTGATTTCTCTCAAAGACAATATCGATCTTCATCTGGAGAAGAATGCCATCATCGTATTCTCTGAGGACAAAAACGACCTCATCAAGATCGACAAGGCTACTGGTGCTAAAGAGTTGCGCGCGTCAACAGCCATCACAGCAAGCAAACGTAAAAACATATCTATCACAGGCGAAGGTACCATTGATGGAAATGGAGAATGGTGGCGAGCTGTAAAACGCAGCAAAGTAAGCGATGTAGAGTGGAAGAGTTTCCAGGAAATGGGTGGTAGCGTATCTGCCAAGGGCGACCTCTGGTATCCTTTCAATCTGAAGCAGCAACCCAATGTGGCTCCCACAATGGAAGAACAGGAGAAATATCGCAATCACATGATTCGCTTCACCGACTGCCAGAATATTTTGGTACAGGGTGTCACCTTACTCAACTCACCACGCTTCCACATCATCCCTACCCGATGTCAGAACGTCATCATTGATGGCATTACCGTAAAATGTCCTTGGAACGCACAGAATGGTGACGCTATCGACATCTCAAGTTGTAAAGACGTACTTATCGTCAACAACGTAATTGATGCTGGTGATGATGGTATCTGCATGAAAGGCGGTGCTGGCGAGAGCGGTTTGAAAGCTGGTCCTTGCGAAAATATCAATATACAGGACAATACCGTATACCATGCTCATGGCGGGTTTGTAATCGGAAGCGAGTTCTCTGGTGGCATGAAGAACATTCTGGTACGCAACAACACCTTCCAAGGTACTGACGCTGGCCTACGCTTCAAGAGTGCAGTAAAACGCGGCGGCAAGACTGAGAATATCTTTATCGACCATATCTATATGACCGATATTACAGGCGATGCTATCACCTTCGAGACTACATACTGGGATAACCATGTAGGAGCTAAGCAGCCTAAAACAGCTGCACTGAAAGCAGAATTCGTGCCCAACTTCCAAGACATTCATATCAGTCATGTCTATGTACGTGGTTGCAAGAATGGTGTGGTGGCTCACGGACAGGAAGGTATGATTCACGACATCACTATCAAAGACTGTAACATCTTCTACAACAAACAGGCACAAGACATCGACAAGGCTTGCAAAATACAGATGGAGAATGTGAAATTTGCCACATTCTCAAAATAAAACATAGATTACCCTAACACTAAAGCGTCCCGATGGAGTCACTACTCGCATCAGGACGCTTCTTTTTATTTATAGCACTGTACCTCTATTTCTCTACGGTCAACACTCCTTCTTTTACTCTGAAATGTACATCGAGCCCCTCATAAGGCATACCATACACCTTATCAGGATTCTTCTGATAGTGAGGACGCGGATCTTGTGCCAGCACCTCTTCCAATACCGCGAGTTTGGCTTCTGTAAGGCCCTGACTCAATAAATAAGTTTTCACCGTATCGGGTATCTCCACACGAAGCTTGTCCCATTTGCGCTCATCCACAAAACCACTACGGGCATCGGGATGACAATCGGCATACACCACATAGGGCTTGATATCATAGATGGGAGTACCATCCATCAGGTCGGCACCCTTCACATGTATGACAGGGCCTCTACTACTCTCCCACTCCACAGAAGACAGGCGCACAGAAGACAAGCCTATGTTGTTGGGGCGAAAAGGACTACGCGTGGCAAACACACCCACTTTCTCATTGCCACCAAGCACTGGCGGCCTTACTACAGGGCTTTTTGCAGCATGCCTGTTAGCTGAAAACTCCCATATTAACCACAAAAAATCAAAACCCTCGATACCTCGTAGGGCATCTGCATTCCGATATTCTGGTTCAAAGACTATCTCGCCCTCCAAGTCGGCAACTAATCCTGCTTGCTTGGGAATACCAAACTTACTCTTGAAAGGGGATCGAAAATGTGCTATTGCTTTTATTTCCATATCTCAAAATTTACGCCAAAATTACACAATAAAAATCATTCTGAAAAGAAATCATCAGAAAAAAATTTGGTATTACATGCTTTTTAGTGTACCTTTGCATACAAAACCAATCCTATATAAAATGAAAATCCAGAAACCAAAGTATGAGATTTGGGAACAAATCGCAGGAGAAGCTGGCATATACAAACAGATAGAACGTGCCGGAAGAGTATGCTATAAGAGCGAAGATCACACCACAGAAGATTCAGCAAAGCCTTTTGTAGAGCGAATGATACAGAGCGAACATTTTGCGATGCTCGAACATGGCACCGTATACTTAGTGTGCCAGCATGGCGAACTTCCACTCTACCTCACCAACAAGTTTTCACGTTGCCATACGATAGATGACAAGGATTTCATTACCACCAATATGCGTGTACTCGCTGAGAACAAAGCTCTTGGCGACCTCAAGTATCTGAGCGACTATATCCCAGGCAAGCACGAACTGCGCATCACCGTGCATTTCACTACACAGATTTCTATCACACGCGAATACAATCGCCACCGTGCCAACTCTATGGCTGAACAAAGCACACGCTATTGTAACTACTCCAAGAACAAATTCGGCAACGAGATTACCATCAATCTCCCTGAATGGGTTTCTGAACACCCCGAGTACGATGAAACCACAATGGAGGTTTCTCCCGAACATTTCGCATCCCTATGCCAGGAAGTAGCCGAAGGCAAGTCACAGCAATGGAGCAAACTACAATATTGGCTCTTTGCCAACCTCGCAGCAGAGTTTTCTTATATGAAGATGATAGATGCAGGCTGTAAGCCACAGGAGGCACGTGCCATCTTGCCACTCGACTGCAATACAGAGCTCGTCCACACTGCTTTTATCAGCGACTGGCGTCATTTCTTTGACCTACGTGCTTTAGGAACGACAGGTGCTCCCCACCCTGATGCCAAACTTTTGGCATTTCCCCTCATGCAGGAATTTCAGGAAAAGGGATTCTTAGAAGAAAAATAAACACTTCTGCAATCCAAAAGATAAGATTTTCCGATTATATGACATCATGTATAAAAGAAATACTTATCTTTGCAGTGTGTTTTTCATAGTATTAGATTTAAGGTTATCAAGGTTGGGGGCTACAGCGGTAGCCCCTTTTTTATGGCATTTTTACTACTAAACGCATCTTTTTGAAGAAAAATCGAAAAAAGTTACGAAAACATTTGGTAGAACAAAAAAATAGTCGTACCTTTGCAACCGCTTAAGAAAACCAAGCTGGTCATCTTGACTAAGGAGAGATGGTAGAGTGGTCGATTACAACGGTCTTGAAAACCGTCGTACCGAGAGGTACCGGGGGTTCGAATCCCTCTCTCTCCGCACAGAGTCCTGTAAGTCGA
>USOQ01000061.1 GCA_900556395.1 Candidatus Segatella caccae
GTATCTTCATCGGCCATCGCAAGTACTTGCGATGGCCGATGAAGATACTTGCGTTGGCACTTGAAAGTACTTTCATTTTTTGGGGCAGTTTTCTTAAAAAAAATGCAAAGGAGATGCAGAACTATTTTTTATCTATGGTTCTCCTAAAACGCAAGATGGTATTCTCCCCCTAAAAAACGAGTTTACTTCAAGATGGAAGCACCTTCGAGCAATGCGAGAGCCTTGTTCTCGTTATCCTCCATGATTTCCCGTTCTCCTGGTGCCTTATCGTTAATGCCACACAGGTGCAAGATGCCATGGATGATGACACGATGAAGCTCCTCGTCATAGGTCTTGCCAAACTTTTCGGCATTGGTGCGCACCGTGTCGAGCGAGATGACGATATCGCCGTTGATGACATCGTCCTCATCATAGTCGAAAGTGATGACGTCGGTGTAATAGTCATGACCTAAATACTCATTGTTGACTTCGAGAATCTTCTCATCGTCAACAAACATATAGCCCACTTCTCCTACCTTACGACCGTGGGATGCTGCCACCTTGCGAATCCAGGCACTGGTGTCGCGCTTCTTAATCTTTGGCATTTTCACGCCGTCTACACTATATGTTATCATACTTCTTATGGAGTTAAGGAGTTAAGGAGTTAAAGGAGTTAAGACAACACCTTTTCGTTCCTATCCTCCATTTATATTATATACTATTTATATTATATACTATATTTTTTTTATTATCTTTTTAAGCTCTTGAATTCTTCACTCTTCGTTCTTCACTCTTCACTTCTTAGGCAGAAATTCATCCACTTCTCTTCCGAAGAATCTCAACTCCCTGACGAGCGTAGAACTGATGCTGCTATAACGAGGATCGGAGAAAAGCAAGATGGTTTCTACACCACCCAACTGCCTATTGATGTCGGCCTGCTCGCGCTCGTATTCAAAATCCTTCACGCTCCGCACACCACGCACCAAGAACTGAGCACCCATACGATGAGCCAGGTCGATGGTGAGGTCGTCGTAGGCTACTACCTCCATGCGATAACCCTTCGAAATATCTTGCTCATCTATCAGCTCTGTACACTCCTGAGAAAACACCTTCTTGATGCTCTCCACACGCTGAGAAATCTCTTCCGTGGCATGTTTGAGCTTACTCATCGCTACAGCTATCACCAATTTATCAAACATGGGGAGTGCACGTTCTGCTATATTTTGATGCCCGATTGTAAATGGGTCGAAAGTTCCCGTAAATATTCCAACTTTCATGAATTAAGTGAAGAGTGAAGAACGAAGAGTGAAGAATTCTCTTGTCCTTCTGATCATTTTTATCGTTTACTTTATATCTAAGTAAAGCCCAATAGAGAGAAGTTCATTATGCTAATGAATTCTTCACTCTTCACTCTTCGTTCTTCACTTAAAAAGTTCTTTACTCAAACAGGTCGCCCTGCATGATGTTGCTACCATAGGGATTGCGCCCCAGATGGTCGTAAGCCAACTTGGTGGCCATACGTCCGCGCGAAGTACGCTTGATGAAACCCTCCATGATGAGGAACGGCTCGTACACCTCCTCGACGGTTCCTGCATCCTCGCCAATAGCTGTGGCGATGGTTCCCACACCTACAGGGCCACCATGGAACTTGTCGATAATCGTGGTGAGAATCTTATTGTCTATCTCGTCTAATCCATACTGGTCGATATTGAGCGCCTTGAGAGATAGTTCTGCTATCTCATAGGTGATGGTACCGTTGCCTCGCACTTGGGCAAAGTCGCGTACTCGTCTGAGCAAAGAGTTGGCGATACGGGGTGTTCCGCGCGAGCGTCGTGAAATCTCCACAGCAGCAGTGTCCTCTATAGGTACCTTCAGCAGCATGGCGCTACGTTTGATAATCTTTTGCAGGGTCTTTGGGGCGTAATACTCCAAGTGCAGATTGATGCCAAAACGGGCACGCAAAGGAGCAGTAAGCAAACCGCTGCGAGTGGTGGCACCCACGAGGGTGAAGGGATTGAGGTCTATCTGAATGCTGCGAGCTGAAGGGCCCTTGTCGATCATGATGTCTATGCGATAATCCTCCATCGCCGAATAGAGATACTCTTCGACCACAGGTGAGAGACGATGTATCTCGTCGATGAAAAGCACATCATTGGGCTCCAAAGATGTAAGGATGCCTGCCAGGTCACCAGGCTTGTCGAGCACAGGCCCTGACGTAATCTTGAAGCCCACCCCTAACTCGTTGGCTATAATATTGCTCAGTGTGGTCTTTCCCAGTCCTGGAGGACCATGCAAGAGCGTATGGTCGAGCGGTTCGCCACGATACTTAGCAGCCTCGACAAAAACCTGCAGATTGTCCACCACACCATCCTGTCCGCTGAAGTCAGAGAACCTTAATGGTCGTAGGGCTTTCTCAAATTCTTTTTCGGCTGGCGATACCGACTCATTTCTTATATCAAAATCTTCGTTCATTCCATTATTGATTATACCGTGTGCAAAGTTACACAATTGTATCTGAATAAAAAAGAATTCATGGAAAAAACATTAAAAAAGAAATGGGGAATACTACTATAGAAAACAGGAGAGGAACAGCACTGCGCTTAAGGGAGCCTTCCTTAGATAATACGAATGGAACAAGATAAATACTTACTCCTTTTGCTACGAAAAAACTGGAAATATTTGCATAGAATAAATATAATGACTACTTTTGCAATCGTATTCGGAAACAAAACATATATAAGAGAGAGCAGAAATTGATTCTAAAAAATATATAGGTTATGTTACATTTATTGCAAGCGATCAGCCGTTGGCTGGCCAACTACACTTCTATCTTTGTCATAGGAGTAGCTGTATTTACATTCTTCTTTCCCCATACCTTCGACTGGGTACGCGGAATCACTCAGACCGTCATTCTCGGCATCATCATGCTCACCATGGGTCTGACTCTTTCTACCAACGACTTCAAAATCTTGGCACAAAGACCTCTCGATGTCTTCATAGGAGCCTGCGCACAGTTTATCATCATGCCAGGTGTGGCCTATCTCTTAGTTCACGTATGGCACCTCGACCCCGCCCTTGCGCTCGGCATATTGCTCGTGGGTTGCTGTCCTGGTGGCGTGTCGAGCAATATCATGAGTTTTCTCTGCCATGGTGATGTGGCTTTCTCGGTGGGCATGACTTGTGCCTCTACCATCCTCGCTCCTGTCATGACACCACTGCTGATGAAGATAACAGCAGGAGAGATTATCCATGTCGATGCAGTGGGAATGTTCATCAATATCCTCATCGTTACGATTATTCCTGTAGCCATCGGCTGCGCCCTCAACTATATTTATGGCAAGAAGGATTGCTTCCCTACTATTCAGAGCCTGATGCCAGGCATCAGCGTAACCTGTCTGGCAATCATTGTGGGAGGTGTCATCTCTACCGTTCACGACGACCTCGTAGCTCGCGGACTGATGCTCTTCCTTTGGACCTTTGCCGTCGTCTTCTGCCACAACACCCTGGGCTATTGCCTCGGCTGGCTCGCAGGAAAATTAGCAGGATTTAATACTGCCAAAAAGCGCACCATCAGCATCGAAGTGGGCATGCAGAACGCTGGTCTTGCCACTGTGCTGGCTGGCAACTTCTTTGCCACACAGCCCCTTGCCGTACTGCCCTGCGCCATCAGCTGTGCATGGCATAGCATATCGGGAACCATCCTTGCTGGCATCTATCTGAAATGGGATAAGATGCACGGAAAAGGTTAATAACTGAACTATCCAATAAACACCCCATAAAAAAAATCGGCTCTTTCCTCATCTTTGTGAAGAAAGAGCCGATTTCATATCTGCTATTTGCCATGCGTAAGCAACTGCACGGCACGCATCACAATCTCGTTGGTTTCGTTCCATACCTGGAAATATTGACTCATATCCCAAATATCGCGCGCTACAAGGGCTTTCAACTGTATAGACAGGTATTTCCTCGTCTGAGCCAATTCGGCAGCGTCACGAGGCTCTATTTTCTCTTTCTTGCCTTCGGCGATGATTTCATCCACCAACGACTGTGGCACCTCATAGCTTGCCAGGAACTTACCAAAATCCTTGTACTGGCTCTTCAGCTCTTGGCGATGGGCGTCGATGAACTTCAGGCTGTGGTTGATGACGATGCTCTTGGCTGTGAGCAAGCGGTGCATCTTGGTGTACTTGGTGGTGTCGAGAGGCACAAAATAATCGGGCATGATGCCACCGCCACCATAAACCACACGATGCTTGCGCAGGGTGTAATACTTGAGGGAGTCGGACAGATGAATGCTGTCTTGATTGGTAAACTCACCATGCTTGTAACGCTTATCGAGGTCGAGTGCATAGTCTTCGCGGTCGCCCTTCTTGTAGGGTTTCTGGATGCAACGGCCACTGGGCGTATAGTAATGAGCTATGGTGAGACGTATCTCGCTTCCATCCTCAAAGGTAAGAGGACGCTGCACCAATCCCTTGCCAAAAGTGCGACGACCTACGACCACTCCGCGATCTTGGTCTTGTATGGCTCCAGAGACAATCTCGGCAGCCGAAGCGGAGAACTCATTGGTGAGAACCACAATCTTGCCCTTGCGCCAACGACCATTGGCCTGGGCGCGATACTCTTGGCGAGGTGTGGCACGACCATGGGTATAGACGATAAGGTCGCCCTTCTCCAAGAACTCATTGGCTATCTGGGCTGCTGCCTGAAGATAACCTCCGCCATTGTCCTGAAGGTCGAAGATGAGGTCTCTCATGCCTTTCTTCTTGAGAGAGTCCATAGCCTCAGAAACCTCCTTATGACTCGTCATTCCGAAACTGCCTAAGCGGATGTAGCCAATGCCTGGACGAATCATATAGGCAGCATCCATCGTGGTGACAGGTATCTTGTCGCGCTTCACCTTAAAAGTAAGCTTATCCTTGATGCCACGTCTAACGATGGTGAGGTTTACTATGGTTCCCTTAGGGCCACGAAGACGCTTCATGATGTCGTCCTTGCTCATCTTAACACCTGCTATGGCTGTATCGTTGACTGCCACGATGCGGTCGCCTGCAATGATGCCTACCTTCTCAGAAGGACCATTGACAACAGGCTGAATGACGAGGAGCGTATCATCGACCATGTTAAACTGCACACCTATGCCATCGAAGGAGCCATTGAGTGACTCATTCATCGACTGCGTCTCCTTGGCTGTGGTGTAAGAGGAATGGGGGTCGAGTTTCTCTAACATGCCTCGTATGGCATCCTCTACCAACTTATTCTCATCGACACTATCTACATAGAGATTGGTAATGGCTATCTCTGCCCTTCCCAACTTCTCTATCGGGCTATTCTTGCCCATACGGATGCGCATCTGAGCACTGACAGAAGTTAGTGCCAAGAATGTCGCTAATGCAATAAATAGATATTTCTTCATTTCTAAATCTTATGCTTTATGAAAGAGAAAATCCTTCAAGTGTCAACAGTTAACGGTTAACGGTTCCATTTTCCCTGGTTTCCCACGTTTCAACAGTTTCCCATTTCAAAGGCTTCCCACGAAAGCACTTGAATTCTTCACTCTTCGTTCTTCACTCTTCACTTCATTTAATCCAACGGTTCTGAGTCTTCCTCAGGAATGTCTTCCTCAATAACCAGATTGTCGATGATGAAGTTCTGACGCTCCATAGTATTCTTACCCATATAATACTCCAAGAGTTTCTGTACTTGGTCGGTTTTGTGCAGAGTGACTTGCTCCAGTCGCATATCAGGACCGATGAAATGGGCAAACTCTTCGGGAGAGATTTCGCCAAGACCTTTGAATCGGGTGATTTCAGGGTCAGGACCTAAGGCACGGATAGCCTGCTGGCGCTCTTCATCACTATAGCAATACTGTGTGATAAAGTCGTTTTTCTTCTCCTTGGGTCCCAACTTGCCATCAGCATCGGCTATAGTCTGCTTGTTCTTTATCTTGGTGCGCTTGTTGCGAACACGGAACAGGGGCGTCTGTAGCACATAGACATGGCCCTTCTTGATAAGGTCGGGGAAGAATTGCAAGAAGAAGGTAATGATGAGCAGACGGATGTGCATACCATCGACATCGGCATCGGTAGCCACAATGACTTTGTTGTAACGCAAGGAGTCAAGGCCATCCTCGATGTCGAGAGCTGCCTGCAAGAGGTTGAATTCCTCGTTCTCGTACACCACCTTCTTGGTAAGACCAAAGCTGTTGAGCGGTTTACCACGCAGGGAGAATACGGCCTGGGTGTTCACATCGCGACTCTTGGTGATGCTTCCGCTGGCTGAATCACCCTCGGTAATAAAGATAGAGCTTTCCTCCTTACGCTCGTTCTTGGCATCGCTGAAGTGGATACGGCAGTCGCGCAACTTGCGGTTATGGAGGTTGGCTTTCTTGGCACGCTCACGCGCCAGCTTGGTAACGCCAGCCATGGCCTTGCGCTCGCGCTCGCTCTCCTTGATTTTATTCTCCAATATCTCTGCCACATCCTTGTGAATGTGCAGATAGTTGTCTACTTCTTTCTTGAGGAAATCGCCCACATACTTGTTGATAGTATCTCCTCCGTTGGGAGTCATCGTGGTGCTACCCAACTTAATCTTCGTCTGACTCTCGAAGACAGGCTCCTCCACGTTGATGGCAATGGCTGCCACCAGTCCGTTGCGTATGTCGCCATACTCATACTTGCCGAAGAACTCCTTGATGGTCTTGGCGATGTGCTCCTTGAAGGCACTCTGATGAGTTCCACCCTGAGTGGTATGCTGACCATTGACAAAGGAATAATACTCCTCGCCATACTGGTTGGTATGGGTAAAAGCCACCTCGATGTCTTCGCCCTTCATGTGGATGATGTCATAGAGGCCTTCGTTGGTCATATTGTCGGTAAGGAGATCTTGCAAACCATGACGACTGAGAATGCGACGGCCATTGTGCATGATGGTAAGACCCGTGTTGAGATAGGTATAGTTGCGAAGCATGGTCTCCACAATGTCATCGTGGAAACTATAGTTCTTAAAGAGTGTGTTATCTGGCTCAAAGAAGATAAAAGTACCATTCTCGTCCTCCGTCTTACTGGTCTTATCGCTCTGCAGAATACCACGCTCAAAGACCAGATGACGCACCTTGCCGTCACGGTAAGATTTCACTTCAAAATGAGAGCTCAAGGCATTGACAGCCTTAACACCCACACCATTCAGACCTACACTCTTCTTAAAGGCCTTACTATCATATTTACCACCTGTATTGAGCACACTGACTGCCTCGACAAGCTTGCCTTGCGGGATGCCGCGTCCATAGTCGCGCACACTGACACGAAGATTGTCCTCAATATCTATCTCGAGGCGTGCTCCGGCACCCATCTTAAACTCATCGATAGAGTTGTCGACCACCTCCTTCAGGAGCACATAGATACCATCTTCGGGCAAATTGCCATCGCCCAAACGGCCGATATACATACCCGGACGGGTACGCACATGCTCCATATCACTCAGATGGCGTATATTATCATCTGTATATTGTACCGTTTTATTGTTTTCCTCTGCCATATTTTCCTCCTATATTTTTTTCAAGATTGCTATGTTGTTAAACGCTCAGGACGCAATGGCTCTGAGAGTCGTCATGTGTGGAAGCTTCCAGTAAAAAAGAGGAAGTTTCCACTATATTTTCCTTTACTTGATAATCTTCTTGTAACAGTTGCGACGCTTATGTAAGATGGGGTTCAGAACACCCCATTGTCCTTGCACACCTGTATTACTCTCCATCTCTACCTGAGTTTCGCCCCACTCGATACCATAAGCTTGATAACGGGGAATGAGGTCGGCAAAGAGAAGTGCGTTGGCACCCTTGGCACGGTACTCGGGAAGGATGCCTACGAGCAACAGATCGGCTATCTTAGTCTTGTGCATCTTGATAACGCGAAGCAAGTGCCACCAACCAAAGGGGAACAGACGGCCGCGACGACACTTCTGCAGAGCCTTTGCCAATGAAGGTATGGTGATGCCGATGCCCACCATCTTGTGCTCGGCCTCGCTCCAGTCCTCGATGCAGGTAATGAGATTGAAGTCGAGGAAACTCAGATAAGAATGAATCAACTGGTCTATCTGCTTCTGCGAGAGCTCGGAGTAGCCATAGAGGTCTTTGTAAGTGGCATTGATCAGTTCGAAAATCTTCTGACCATAACCGCCCTGGAAAACATCTTTCTTGGTAAGCTTGCGCACATGCAGATTGTATCTTTTCTCTATCATGGCAGCTATCTTGGCGTATTTCTCGGGCACGGCATCAGGCACGATGAGCTTGTACTCTACGTATTTGTTGTCTATCTCATAACCTCCAAGAGCTTCTATGTGCTCGGGATAATAAGGATAGTTGTAGATGGTGGGCATGGTACCCAACTGGTCGAAGCCCCAGGTAAGCATGCCTTCAGGATCCATATCGGTAAATCCAAGTGGACCTACCACATCCTCCATACCCTTCGACTTGCCATAGTCTTCTACAGCCTGCAAAAGTGCCTTGGACACTTCACGGTCATCAATGAAGTCTATCCAGCCAAAGCGCACCGTCTTGCTGTTCCAACGCTCGTTGGCCTTATGGTTGATGATGGCAGCGACACGTCCCGCCAACTTGCCGTCCTTATAGGCAAGGAAGTATTGGGACTCACAAAACTCAAAGGCTGCATTGCGATCCTTGCAGAGAGTATTCATTTCGTCGCAGAACAAGTTGGGCACATCGTACTCGTTGCCCTTGTATAGGTCGTAATGGAAGTCGATGAACGTCTTCAAATCCTTCTTGTTTTCGACCTTTCGAATCTCTATTAATGACATGATTTCAAACTTAGTTTGTTACTTTAAAGTATGCAAAAATAGCAATATTTGGGCAAACAGCCAAATATTGCTATTTTTTTTGCAGTTTTTTATGAGGATTACAAGCCTCCTATAGATTTATGATGCTTTTTTAGCATCGACTTTATCACTACTACTTGATGAGATGTGCCTTTATCCACTCCATCTGACCATAGTTGGTTTCGAAGGTTGTCCAATGCTCATTGATAGGTGTCAACAGACTCTTCTTAGGGCATTTCAGCGTATTCCATACGGCATAGCTGGTAGTAGGAGGACAAGTTACATCATTGTATCCCCACGTAAGATAGGTGGGAACTGTAACTTTGCGGGCAAAGTTCACCACATCATAATAAGCCATCGTGTTGAGACAATCCTTATTTTTCAGCACCTCATAACATTTGGTGAAATGAGGATATCCTCCTGTTCGGCCTTTCTCAGCATAGGCTGCCATATCGCTGAGCGCAGGATGATTGGCCACACATAGGGTTACACGCTTGTCTAAACCTGCTGCAATAATAGCCAAAGCGCCGCCCTGACTTCCGCCCTGCACAGCTACATTCTTGCCATCCCACTCGGGAAGAGAGGTCAAGAAATCAATACAGCGCACCAATCCCTGATATACATGGCGCATATAGTAGCGGTTCTTGTCTTCCAAACCCATAGAAAGATAACCGCAGTTAGACTCATTGAATCCCTTACTTATCTCATTGAAAGTTTCGGCTGGAATACGTGGGTCGAGGCCATGAATCTCTATCTCAAAGCGGATAAAGCCATTCTCGGCATAATACTTATTGCGCATGGGGTCTTTGATGGTCTTGATGCCAGCTCCGGGAGGGGTGAGAACCACAGGATGACTGCCCTGCTTGGCATTCTTGGGATAGAAGAGATAGCCATACATCGCATGTCCCTTCTTGTCTATCTGAAGTTTGATGAGATAGCAATCTATCTTGTCGGTACAATACTCTTTGGCAAGTTCTTTGGTATAACTCACCGGTACGCTTTTCAGTTCGTCCTTGGCTTGCTGCCAGAAGGCATCAAAGTCTTTGGGCTCTTGAGTATAAGGCTGAATCTTATCAACCGAGAAGCCTAACTTAATATGGTGCTGATAGGTCTTGCCATCAAGTTTATAAAACAATCTCAAATCACGGAAGCCCGGAGTTTTACGGGTTCCCATATTCACGATGGCACGACCATTCTTCAGTTTAAAACTGCCTTGTTTATCAGACTTCAGCATGTCGTCGCCTATTTCATAGTTTACCTCCCCGTCACGAGGTATGCCATACTTATAGAAGCTTACTTCCACTTTTGCCTGTTCGCCAGTCTTATAGAGCCAGTCGGCATGATCGGGAACAGTAAGCCAAAGATAATCACTCTTGTACGGATAATTCTCGGCCTTTACACTTGATACGCTCAGCATGTTTATAGCCAAGAAAAACAGGAGCGTAAGATAGATTGTTTTTAATTTGTTCATAGCGTGATAGCTTTTGGAATATTTTAGATTGTTGTTTGATTGCTTTTGTGATGAGTACACAAAGTGATAAAGCGTATAATCTCTCTTCTGATGTGACTGCATCTTAATATGCATCTTAACTTGTATCTTGCAAAATTAAGAAAATTATTGTTTACCTCCAAACATTTAAGTAGAAATCAACAGTTGTGGTCTTGTTTCTCTCTGTATAACTGCCTATCAAAGCTTACCCCAGCTTACTCGTTATCAACAGCACATGACTATCGTCCGACAAAGTGGTGGCAAAGATATATGTATCACCACCATCTTTTAGTTTCAAACGCTTGCGAAGCTCTGCCACAGAGAGGGGAAAATTACGAATAGCTATATTGGCCTTCGTAATGCCTTGCAAATGACGTTTAAGCTCTTTCTTATTGAGAGAGGAAACAGACTGGATGCGGAAAGCACGACCAGGAAATTCATTTATCGCCAACTGGCTCACGTAGAGATGACTGTTCCGGGAAAGCATATTGATGCCATATCGCTCGGACAGAACTCCGAAACATCCAGCTTTCATCAACGAGGCATTGGGCTCATAGAGGTAGGGAGTTGTCTCTAATTCGGAAGAAGCAACCTTGGATACCGATGATGCCATAGCAGCCTCGTCGAAGACAAAAGACTGAGCATCATTGACACAATAAATGCGAAGATGATTGCTATCATGAGATGATGGGCTTGAAAGAGATGCGCTATTTTGCTCTATTTCTTTCGCTGAGAGCACTAATAGGAGCTCTTTACATTCGTTACCCACAGAAACGATATGAACCTCTCTCACGCAGCTTAATTCGCTCACAGCACGATGCCAGTCGAGCATCGGGGATAGTTTGATGATGACAAAGTCTGATTTGCTAAGTAGCTCGTCCTGCAACTGAGTCACATCAGGGGTGCAGTCCTGAAGGCTTACAACCTTGTTACCTGCATCGTCGCGACGTGCAGGGTCAAGATAGACTACCCGAAGTCGAGAATGTTGCGGAATCGCATGAAGCACCTCAACGCCATCCCCATTCTTCACGATGACATACTTTAAGCCCAATCGCTCAAAATTCTCATGAGCCGCCTCACAAAGATGCTTCTGTCGTTCTACATACATCGACTTCACATTCAGTCGAGCAGCGATGTAAGAGAAGTCGACTCCAAATCCTCCTGTCAAGTCGATAAACTCAATTTCTGCTAAAGATTCTCCTGCGCAAACATTCTCTTTTATTTCGTTAACATTGCAAGCAGTTTCTGTTAATATCTGTTGCTTTTCACAAGTGCCTTCATTTTGAGCGAATTCTGAATCAACTGTACTCTTGGCCGCAAATTCGCAAATTTTAGCATCAACGCCCTGAGGCATGGTTTCTCCTTGAGAAGAAGAAAGAGAAGAAATTCCTAACAGACGTGCCACTAATTCTGCCTTATAGAGAGCCGTCTGCTCTGACGAACATTGTTCCATCGAGATGTGAGGAGGATAAACGATATCTTCGATTCTTGCCCAGCGAGGCAACTTGGTACGAGCTATCTGACGCCCACGAATCTGATCGAGGGCGAAAGGCATATCTAACTCAGGATTCTTATTCCCAAGGAAAGCCAACTTGCGGACGTCATCATCCTGATGTTGGCGAATAAAGTCGAGAGTAGCTTGATTCATCGTTGTCATCTTCCTTTGTCTTGACTATGGCGATGCATTTATCCGACTACCAGTGAGAATTGCAGCCCTAAAGCATTTGCTATTCTCAAGAAAGTAGAGAGTTGCATATCCGTTTGGCCCTTTTCCAGAGCAGAGACATACTCTCTCTTCTTGCCGATTTTCTCGGCAAGAGCCTTCTGCGTCATCTTCTGTTTCTTACGCTCATCTTTTAACAACTCTGCATAATACCAAGCCTTAGCCCTGGCATCAAAATCTTTACGGGCCTCGCTATTAGGCTCGCCATATTTTTCCTGCAGAACATCATCAAATGTTCTCAACTTAGACAGTTTTTCTTCATTAAACTTCAACATAAGCCCTGCCGTATATTTTCTTCTTCCATGCTGCAAAAATAAGAAAAATATTAGTTACTTTCAAATGTTTTGGAAGAAAATGCAAAAATGTTGCTGGAAGACAACTGTGAAGTGAAGCGTAGACATCGCCAAGCGTCGTTCATTGTTCTAAGGGCAAAGCCACTCATTTCATTTCTCTGTTGTAACTCACACCTGATGGCGTGGGGAAGAGGAATATTCACACAGCATTTATTGAAGAAGACGTTCTGTTATCCCGAACTGTGGTAGTTTTAGGATATGGTTTGAATGTTGTTGCACATCAGTTGTGCGACGTCTGCATAACAAGTGTTGTACAAATGCATAACAGCTGATGTGTAAGCGCACATCAGCTGTTGGGCGGTTGGTGAGTCTATATTTTCTCAGAAAAATCACTTGATTCTTCAGGAGACATTTATTACTTTCTTTAGTCTCTCCATCAAGGGTATCTGTTACTGAACTTTCGCATATCAGGAAGTTCAATAAATTAATAATAACCAATTTGTCTTTTTCATTTTTTACCCTATTGAAGTATTTCTATTACCCCAGTTCGGGATAAGAAAGGACCTCAGAGAGCCTCTAAATACCTCGACACGGCGTGAGCGAGAGTGGTATCGGTTGCAAAGATAGTGAAAATAATGATTACTTACATGTTTTCCGTGGATTATTTTCGGTTAGAACTGAAAAATGATGATGTTTGGGAACACAGTAACTATTAATAAGAAGCCAAGAGGGCCGCAACAGTCAGTTACAGCCCTCATGTCGCTTTATAACAAAGGAGTCATATACAGAGGAAGATACGTGATACCATCCTCTACTTTCAAGTCCTTATCATGAAGCACGTATGGCGTAGCCAATTGCTTGCCATACTTCTTAATACACTTCTTTAGCGATGTAATCGTATAGTTGGAACCCGATTTCACCTCTATAGGCGATATATTATGACGACTCGTTATCGTAGGCTTGGCAATCAAGAAATCTATCTCCATACGTTCATCCGCTTCTTTCGCAGAATACTTGCTAAAGAAATAGAGTTTATGACCTGCCGCCCTCAGCATCTGAGCCACGATATTCTCTACCAACATACCTTCATTCACCTCCAATTTGTCAAACATCAGCTTTTGATAGAGTTCGCTCGTCACAATGCCACGTTCATCAAAAGCATGGCAAATCAGCAACCCCGTATCACCCATATAACATTTCAAGGTAGTACGCTCCTCGTTCAACTTCAAGCCGATACTAGGCTCCGTGGAATTATAACAACAATTGATTATCTTTGCATCAGAAAGCCAGAAGAACGCCTCGGAATAATCTCGCATACGAGCATGCGACTGCAGGTCAGCCAAGCGGAACTTCTTCTCATGCTTCTGCAGCTGCCCTGGCAATTCCTCAAAGATAGCAGCCACCTTGGTCTCCTGGTTATCTGCATACTTGCGGATATCATTGCGATAAATGCCCAAGATGTCACGCTTACGCTCATCTACCTTGTCAAAATCTCGTGTATCGACATAAGTTTGCACTGCCTGAGGCATACCTCCCACGATCATATACTGACGGAAATAGTCCAATGCCTTACGATGGAAAGCCTCCATGGGCTTTCTTTTCTCAAATTGCATCTTGATAAATGGCATCATCATTTCATCCCCCATTGCCCAAAGAAACTCCTCAAAATCCATAGGATACATTTCTATGGCATGCTCTTCGGATGGCAACATAATATCCTTCACATTCTTTTTAATGGATATGAGCGAACCAGTCTCTATATAGTCAAACCTATGGTCAGCCACCAAGTGCTTGATGGCTGATCTAGCACGTGGACAAAACTGTATCTCATCAAAGATAATAAGCGAAGAAGCTCCATCCGTTGGATTCTTGCGAGGAATTAATTTCTTCTTTCCATACAATTCCAAACTTGTGAAAAGCATATCCAAGTCATCCAAATAGAGGTCGAAGAATTCTATTACCTTAGGATTGACACGGCTAAAATCAATGAGGAGATAAGAGTCATATTCGTTTTTGGCAAATTCCTCCACGATATAACTCTTTCCTATTCGTCGTGCGCCCTCTATCAAAAGAGCCACCTCGCCATGCCTATTATGCTTCCAGTCAAGCAGTTGCTGATATATCTTTCTCTTCATAAGGTTTCATTTTACACGTTTCTGAGAATTTTATAACCTCGATTTTACACGTTTCTGAGGTTTTTCAGCGTACAAATTTACACCTTTCTTAGATTTTTGCAAGAAAACATAGATAAATATTTCATTATTTAACCTTTAGAAACATCACTTAAATAAGTTCTCGCCAACTGGCAAATTTTATTTTCCTAACTGGGAAAAAATATTTCTCTAACTGGAAAAAAGAAAAGGTAGGTGAAAACCGAATGGTTATTTACCTACCTTTATTATATTGTCTTTCGCATCACACGGATGCGGAAGCATTAATCAGCCAACTTAGCCTTCAGGAACTCACGGTTCAAGCGGGCGATGTTAGCGATAGACTCGTTCTTAGGACAAACA
>USOQ01000062.1 GCA_900556395.1 Candidatus Segatella caccae
CCTCTACTGTAGGATTGCCACGAGAATCCAAGATTTCTCTTGCATGAACATTTTCAATAATCATAATACTATATACCTTTAATTACATAAAACAATTCTTATTTCTAAGTGCAAATTTAGGTATTATCTGGCAAACCACCAAATTTCGGGCATCATAAAAAGTAGGTATTCGCCCGAAAATATCTACTTATAGGTAAGAAGAGGCATGGAAAAAGGTAAGATGCTCACCCTTCTTTTTCAAAGGAAAACAGACTGGTATCAGGATAGCGGTTACGAAATTTGATAGAGGGTGTGTCATTATGACACACCCTCTTCATTCCACCATTCGTAGGTGAAATCAAAGATAAATATTTCTATTCAAGATAGATTTTATTCTTCAACATTTTCTTCCTCATCCTCTGTGTTTTCGGGCAACTCAAGAAGAGGCAACTGCCTGTTGATAGCCGCATTAAACGAGATGATAGTTTCACTGCGTGACAAGCCTAATGGCTGCAACTTGTCGTGAATAATCTCCAAAAGATGATGATTGTTGCTGGCATAAATCTTAATAAACATATCCATGCCACCTGTCGTGTAATGACATTCCACAACCTCAGGAATCTTCTTCAACTCGTCCACTACATGGTCGAACTGCTCAGGATTTTTAAGATATAGACCTACATAAGCACAGGTTTCATAACCTATCTTCTCGGGATCGATGATAAACTGCGAACCCTTGATAATGCCAAGATTAGTCAACTTGGCTACTCGCTGATGGATGGCAGCACCGCTCACATTACATGCTCTCGCTACCTCAAGAAAAGGAATACGTGCGTCTTGTGATATCAGTTTCAAAATCTGCCTGTCCAGGTAATCTAATAACTGCTTTGCCATAAATATTTTTTATTTGGGTGCAAAGATAGTACAATAATTTAAGAAACGCAACTTTTTGCACACAAAAAATAATAAATTAATATTATTTACCCATTTCTACAGCAGAATAGTTAACTCTGAACACTTTAGCCTGTCGCAAAGCCTGCTTTACATCCATCACCACTCCCATGGGCACATGGCGGTCGGCACGGATAGAAATCGTCATTTGTCGTTGATCTTCTACCCCCATACGCTGCTTCTCTGCCAACACATAGTCCATCACCTCGGCAGGCGTAGCGAGCTTGTCGTTGAGCTGTACGCAGACCCTACTCGAGTCGTTAGCAACAGCAGAACCCGCCATACCACTTACAGGTTGTCCGATGTAGATGTAAGACACCGCAGACTTCTTGGTAAGGCGTGTGAGCTGCTTACCCTGCGGAGCCTGGTAAGCCACCTTGAGGGTCACCTGGCGCATGTGTGTCACAATCATAAAGAAAAAGAGAACCGTGAAAATAAGGTCTGGTAGCGAAGACGTATTCAGCCCAGGCATCTCGTGCTCACGACGTCCAAACAAACTCATGAGTCGCCTCCTTTCTTCTCTTCGGCATCAGCACTCACACTCTTATCCTCGAATCTATGAGCATTGGCATACGACTCAGTGATGCGCTGTGGGCATGCACTGCGCACCAGTTCCTTCTCGTTTTTCGGCAATCGTGAGAATACCTTACCATAATGCTTTCGAGCATACTCATCGCGCAAGGCAGAGTAAGCCATCATTAACTGATTTTGCACTTGGAAGTAAAGGTCATAGGAAGCATCTCGGTCACTCTCTATCGAAATGAGATGGCGAGCACCCAAACGATGCACAAAGTTTATCACCTCGCTCTGCAGACGACCAACAGGAAGAGGTTGTTCATTGACAAGCAACTGATTGTCGGCAGTGACATGCAGCGCCAACAGCGTAGACTTGTCCACCACCGACGCCTCCTGATGCTTCGGTTCTGGAGCAGGCAACTGGCGCAACAATCCCTTGTCCACATCCATTGAGGTGGTAACAAGAAAGAATATCAACAACATAAACGAGATGTCGGCAGTCGACGTGGTATTCAATCCAGGAACTCCATGTAGCTTACGTAGGCTTTTCATGATTTTCGCTCTTTACGCACATAACGAGTCACACCAAAGAGAACAACCCCTATGGCAGCCAGTAACAACACGAGCGACACGACAACAAACATATCGCTCAGCTTGAGCCAAAACCAACTGTCAAACTCACTGCCGTTCACCCACATAGGAGCAGAAGAACCTACGGCAAACCCCAACAACAACAAGCCCCCAGTAGAGAGCCAGGTGATGCGAGCTATCTTGCGAGCAGGAACGCCATTGACAACAGCATCTTGCCTGCTGCCCATTCGAAGACTATGCCATGCAGAGAAGCCTGCCATTGCCAACGCCAACAACATTACTACCACCATGAGCACGATGAGGGCATCAGTGAAAAGCGGAGCATTGAAATCAGGATTCTCGATATAAGGCATATCGTATCCCACCAAGAAAAACATGGCGAAGACCCACGCCGCGACACCCGTCAGGATGTACAGCAAGCGCTGTGAGAGTTTCTCTGAGCTCCAGCTCTTAAGATTCTTGATTTTCATGCTTGTACTTGGCTATTAAGTCCATCAATGTGATAGACGACTCTTCCATCTGACTGATGAGATGTTCTATCTTAGAAAGAATGTAATTGTAGAACACCTGTAAGATCAGCGCAACGATAATACCAAAAATGGTCGTGATGAGCGCCACCTTCATACCCGACGCAACGATGGTAGGACTAATGTCACCCGCCTGTTGTATCTGGTCGAAAGCCATCACCATGCCAATCACCGTACCCAAGAAACCGAGCGATGGTGCCATGGCAATAAAGAGCGTAATCCATGAGCATCCTTTCGACAGGTTGGCAGCCTGCACACTGCCATAACTTGCTACCGATCGCTCCACATCCTCCAATGAGTCGTCGATGCGTAGCAATCCCTGATAACAGATAGAGGCCACCGGTCCTCGCGTATTACGACACAACAGTTTGGCATCCTCCACCTTGCCCTCTTCCATGCAGTGGTCGATGTTGAGCATCAGTTGCTTGGCATTGATTTCCGAAAGACTCAGATACAGTATTCGCTCAATACAAAAAGCCAAGCCAATAACCAGTGCTATCGCCACCAACGACATAAATCCGGCATTGCCTTCAATAAACTTTGTTTTAAGAGCATGATGGATTCCTGTAGATTCTTCCTGCGCCATCAGAGGCATGGAAGAAGCAATAAGGGTGAATATCAATATTGCAAGACGTGCAATAAAAGAATTTGTCTTCATATATACCTTTATTATATATGTATAAATGCGGAAAGAGGGGGATTCGAACCCCCGATTCCCTTTAGGGGAATACACGCTTTCCAGGCGTGCCTCTTCAACCACTCGAGCACCTTTCCTTTATCTCCAAGCACCTTGACGGGCTTCGGAGTGCAAAAGTATTGTTTTTCGCTCAAATAAGCAAAAAGGCTTTCTATTTTTATGTTTCTTTAACTCGACAACTCATCCGCATTATGTCTCCTCAAATCTCGGCTCCAAGTTTTTTTTAAAAAGAATTGGAAGAATCGCGTATTCATGCCAGTCATTCGATGAGACAAAGCACATATTCACGCAAAGCACGAGATAAGCCAAAGCGCATATTAACGAATGTCGAAAACACGCTGCACGTTAGCATAGGTAGCAGCCGTCAGTTCTTCCTCGCTCACCTGATAAGCAGCAGCCAATGTGCGCATCACGTCAGCGACATAAGCACTCTCGTTGCGTTTGCCACGATGCGGAACAGGAGCCATATAAGGACTATCCGTCTCGAGCACCAATCTCTGCAGCGGCACAACGGCAGGAAGGTCTTCACGCAGATGACTGCTCTTAAAGGTAGCCACGCCCCCAATACCCAGCACAAATCGTTCGAAGGAGAGCAACTCCTCAGCCTCACGCTGATTGCCCGTAAAACAATGGAACACGCCACCAGGCAATTCCTTCTCATAAGGACGTAAGAGTTTAACCATCTCGTTTTGTGCCTTTCGACAGTGTATCATCAAGGGCAACCTTGTCTCTATCGACCACTTCACCTGCTCTTCGAAAGCCATCAACTGCTCGTGCTCAAACTCACGACTCCAGTAAAAGTCGAGTCCCACCTCACCTACGGCAATGAAGTCGTTCACCACGGGGCAAGCAGTAGACAGGCTGTTGCACACATTCTTCACACAATGTTCGTCGAGCAACTGTCGCAGGGCTGCAAGTTGCTCCTTCCAGTCGGCCTTCACCTCCTCAGGATGAAGCCCTATCATGGGGTAAGCATACCCAGGATACTGTCGACTCAGTTCAAGTACAGCATGCGTAGTTTTCACGTCGATGGCGGGTAGAAAGACCTTCCCCACTCCAGTCTCCTTGGCTCGGGCGAAGACCTCATCTCTGTCTTCAGCAAACTCCTCTGCATCGAGGTGCGTATGTGTATCGATTAACATGAAACTCTTTTTTTTATTATTAGTAAATGAAGTTTTGCATGTACGGAAGTTATAGTAGTTAACGAAGTTATCACTCCCTTCGGTCGTTAGAAGTTATAGCCAATAGCTTTTTTTGTTGTATATTTAGCTATAAAGCATAGGGCTTTAACTTCTCTAACTTCTTTAAATTCTTTAACTTCCCCATTTGCGAAAGTCGAATTAGCAATATCCCCCTTGCCGCTTAATATTGACGCTTCATCATTCGCTGCGCGTACTTCAGCAGTTCTTCCTTACGCTCAGCAGGCACACTGACAGCATCGAGATATTTAAGACTCTGCTCATAACACTCATTCATCTTGCCTTGTGCCATCCTGTCGATGCCTATCTCGTTGTATAGACGAGTTACAGCAGCTATCTTCTCCTCACGATCGAAAGTCTTAGCCTCCACCCATTTTTCCAACTCCTTGCGCTGGTCGGCGTTGGCATGGCTGAAAGCATTGATGAGCATATAAGTTTTCTTGTTCGACGTGATGTCGCCACCAATGTTTTTACCAAACACTTTCGAGTCGCCATAAACATCCAGATAGTCGTCTTGCAACTGAAAAGCCAATCCTATCAGTTCACCAAACTTATAGAGATTGTCGGCATCCTCGGCAGAAGCATCAGCCAAGAGTGCACCTATCTTGAGCGCACAGGCCAGGAGCACGCTTGTCTTTAAGCGAATCATCTCGATGTATTCCTCCTCACGCACGTCGTCGCGCGTCTCAAACTCCATATCGTACTGTTGTCCCTCGCCTATCTCAAGCGCTGTAGTGGTAAAGAGTCGGAGCACCTGTGCCAGATGTCTTTCATCGCATTGCGCCATACGCTCGTACGCCAACACGAGCATACTGTCGCCCGAGAGGATGGCAGTATTAGCATCCCACTTCTTGTGTACCGTCTCATGACCGCGTCGCAGGTCGGCATTATCCATCAAGTCGTCGTGCAAGAGCGTATAGTTGTGATAAGTCTCCAGGGCGATGGCATTCATCAAAATCTTCTCAGTGTCTTCCTTGAAAAGATTGTAACCCAAAAGCATCAATACAGGGCGAATACGCTTACCACCCATTGATAACACATAACGGATAGGTTCGTAAAGCGACTTTGGGGTACGCTCATAAGGCAAGGTTTCTAAGAAGGCGTTCACTTGCACCAAGAGTTCATCGGCAGTTTTCATCATGAAAATATTTTTTATTGGTTTATTTTACAAAAATATGAGAACGAGGGAATCATCATCAACCCATTTCAGAGCTGAAAAACGACGGGCACAGCAACCATGGTGCGACACACCTTGTTATGGTCCATGCCAGGCTTCCATTTAGGCATCATCTTCATCACGCGCAGCGCCTCCCTGTCGAGCAATGGGTCGGCAGAAGTGCTCACTTTCACATCCGACACCGTTCCGTCCTTGTTGACGATGAACGAGACTACCACCATGCCCTGTATCTTACGCTGCTGTGCTTGGCGCGGATATTTCAAGTTCTTGGTGAGCCATTGCATATAAGCCGACCATCCACCAGGGAAGACAGGAATCTGCTGCACCACGGTAAAGTTGATGGGAGCCTCGGGCTGTGCCGTTGGGTTGGCAGTTTCGATAGGAGTCTCAGGGGAAGCCTCCTTCACCTGTGCGCCATCGACAGCCCCTTCACCATCGCCTATCACCAGTTTGCTGGTCGTAGTACTGATTTTCTGTACAGCAGGATCAGCCTCTTGGGCAGCCTTCACCTCTTGCGTGATGGCCTTGGTAGCGGGCTTCGAGGCAGCTTCGGCAGAAAGCATATCTTTCTGATCAGGCGGAAGCGAAAGTTCCAAATCCTTCGACAGGTCCTCTATATCTGTGCTCAAGTCGTAATCATCGGGACGGCTGGTATACTGCAACCCTACGAATATACAAGCAAGGGTAAGCAGCAGCCCAAGCAAGAAAAACGTTACCCGCTTGTTCTCCAACTGTGCACTATGAGATTTTTTTATTTCCAATTCTTTTCTTGAGTTAGCTACATCCGTGAATGTAGAAAGGTTGCAGCCCAAGGCACACACCTTCCTTTTTTTAATCGTATGCAAAAATATCCTTTTTTAAGGACATAGCCAAATTTTATCTTCTTTTTCTTTGGTTCGCCCTCTGTGTTTTGGGGTTCCTATTCAAGATTCCTAATTTTCCCACCATTGTGTTTTCTGTAGTTATGTGAATGAAGCGAAAGTTTAGCACAATAAAAAGCCACTATCTCAACAATAAAAAAGAAAAAAAAGAGTTTTATTTTTGTATTGTGTTCGATTTTGAATAACTTTGCAAAAGTTTACGCTGCACTCGGCAATTAGAAAACAAGCTTTTCATTGCGCTCGGCAAAATAAATAGTAGAAATGAGAAAACTTTTTCTTTTTATTCTTTTGGCGGTGACGACAACCATAGCAGTTGCACAAGAGAGCCAAACAGAATATAACTTTCTGCGCCTTCCTATCAGTGCACACGCAGCAGCTTTAGGAGGCGAAAACATCACCCTCATAGAGGATGATGCATCCCTCATTTTTCATAATCCAGCCTTACTTTCATCGGTGAGCGACAAGACGATAGGTTTAGGCTACATGAACTACATGTCGGGTGTAAACGCAGCATCAGCTTCATTCAATCGCATTGTCAAGGACAAAGCTTCGTGGGCTGTGTCAGCACAATATGTGGACTATGGCAAAATGAAACAAGTGGACGAGAACAATGTCCAGTTGGGAGAATTTTCTGCCAAAGACATTGCCGTGGCGGGCTACTTCTCCTACATGTTGGGCAAGAACTTTGTCGGCGGAATCACAGCCAAGTTGATAACCTCCTATATCGGTGACTACAACTCCATCGGTATGGGTGTCGACTTAGGCATCAACTACTATGACCCTGATAGTGAATGGTCGATATCTGCCGTAGCAAAGAACTTGGGGGGACAGCTGAAAGCCTACGACGAAGAATACGAGAAGATGCCCATCGACCTACAGATGGGCGTGACTAAGCAGTTTGCCAATATGCCATTCAGACTCTCGCTCACCCTTGTCAATCTGAACAACTGGGACGTCAACTTCAAAGAACATATTGTGGGAGGCGCAGAAATCATACTCTCAAACATCTGGATAGGTGCGGGCTATAACTTCAGAAGAGCCAGCGAGATGAAGATACAAGGTTCCGATGATTCGGCAAGTAGTCACGGAGCAGGGCTCACGCTCGGAGCTGGTCTCAACCTGGAGCGCTTCCACCTCAACTTGGCTTATGGCAAATATCATGTCAGCAGCAGCAGTTTGCTCGTCAATTTGGCTTACAGCCTGTAAAGCCATCCCCCTCGGTCTGCACTTTCAAACACGAAAGCACCACACTTCTAAGCATTTAACATCACAAAAATAAAAAACACAACATCGACTTATGAAGAAAATAACAATAGCCATTGATGGATTTTCGTCATGTGGCAAAAGTACTATGGCCAAAGACCTGGCTAAAGAGATAGGTTACATCTATGTAGACACAGGTGCCATGTATCGCTCAGTAACGCTCTATGCACTTCGCCATGAGCTGTTCGACGAAAACAACCAAGTAAAGACAGAAATGTTGGCTAAAGAAATGCCAAACATCCACATCGGTTTCAAACTCAACCAAGAGACAGGACGCCCCGACTGTTATCTGAACGACGAACTGGTGGAAAAAGAAATCCGCTCATTAGAGGTTTCCAACCATGTCAGCGTGATAGCAGCCGTTCCCTTTGTGCGCGAAGCCCTGGTAGCACAGCAACAGCAGATGGGCTTAGAGAAAGGCATCGTGATGGACGGCCGCGACATCGGAACTACGGTTTTCCCTGATGCTGAGTTGAAAATCTTTGTGACAGCCGATGCAAAGGTGCGCGCACAAAGAAGATATGACGAACTGATGCAGAAGGGGATGCCAGCCGACTATGCCGCTATCCTCAAGAATGTGGAAGAAAGAGACTATCTCGATACCCATCGCGAAGTGTCTCCGCTCAGAAAGGCAGAGGATGCCATCACATTAGACAACAGTTTGATGACGATTCCTGAGCAGAAGGAATGGCTCATGCGTCAATATCAACAAGTAGCCAACAGCTAATTGAGGATTTCGTATTGTAAAAATATCTTAAAACAAGCCTATTCAGCGAGCAGAACTCCGTTTTCACCGCAAATAGCTTGTAAGAACAATACCTTTTCTGTATATTTGCAATCAAAGATTATTTATGTTAGAAATACAAGGTAGTAATGATATAGATTATAAATTTTGAGTTAATTACTGTTTTTTGAAGGTGGTGTGTCTTCGTGAGAAGACGTACCACCTGTTTTGTTTTTATTTCAATCCATTCTCAATATACTCTCTGCACTCCTCCATGAGCCATTTAGGTGTACTTGTAGCTCCACAGATTCCCACCGTTTTTACCCCCTTGAGCCATTCGAGGTTAATCTCCTTGGCACTTTCTATCTGAAAACTATTAGGGTTCACACGATGACACTCCTTGAAGAGCACCTTACCATTCGAACTCTTTCTTCCGCTTACAAAGAGCACCAAGTCGTGCTGAGCAGCAAAATGCGCAATATTGGGCATACGATTGGCCACCTGTCGGCAGATGGTGTCAAAACTCTTAAACGTAGCACCCTCTACGATGTGTTGCTGACAGTATTCGATGATGCGATGAAACTCATCGAGACTCTTCGTCGTTTGGGAATAGAGATAAATATCGCGCGAGAAATCCAGTTTTTCCACATCTTGAAAACGTTCTATGACGATGGCCTTACTGGCAGTTTGCCCTACGAGGCCTAACACCTCCGCATGCCCATTCTTCCCGAAGATAACAATCTGCGCCTCAGGATTGCTGACATACTGGCGCTTGATGCGCTTCTGCAACTGTAACACCACAGGGCAGGTGGCATCGATGATTTCGATGTGGTTGCGCTCAGCCAGAGCATAGGTCTCAGGCGGTTCACCATGAGCACGCAACAACACCTTGACATGATGCAACTTCTCCATATCTTCGTGATTGATGGTGACAAGACCTGCGTGATGCAGTCGCTCCACCTCCATCCCGTTGTGTACAATATCGCCTAAGCAGTACAGTTGTCCACCCTTCTTCAGCTCTTCTTCAGCTTTCTTGATGGCAGTAGTTACTCCGAAGCAGAACCCACTGCCATGATCTATTTCTATTTGCACTTTCTTCTTTATTACTTAAGATTTCGTATGTACGAAAGTTGAGTTTATTACTTGAGATTCTTATTGAACTATCACCTTGACGATAACCTTAGCATGGTCAGGGTCGTTGGTAATCATGAGCACACGAGGCTTTTTAGAGCGCGACTTCTTCAGTTCGTTTGCTATCGCAGTAATCTTGAGCTTAGCCGACTCCCCAGGCTGCAACTTCGTCTTGTTGAGCGACACCTGAAGCCCCATGGTAAACATCTGCATGCTTCTTATCTCGAGCATAGATTTACCCTCATTGGTTATCAAGATTTCGCCCTTCAGCTTCTTTTTGCTGCCAAAGGCACCCAGGTCGAGTGTTGAGTTCGACAGCACCATGCGAGGAGCCACAGCCTTGTCAGCCCCCGACAGATTATCGAAGTTAGGCAAGAGCACCGCCGAAACAGGGATTTCCTTCTCTGCTGCCACCTTATCGCCTGGCTGCGAACCCAGATAGATGGAAGTCTGATTCAGTCCTAAATCGCGCAACTTGCGTGAGTCGAGTACGATGCTGATAACACCACTATGATGTGGTGCCAAGCGCGATGGCGACACGTGCGCCGTGAGATATGGAGGCAGGTGCATCATCACAGGTTGCAGCACCTCGTCGGTAGGATTCATGACATGAATGCGCTGTACAGGTCTATCGCCGCGATTAATATCATCAAACTCGATATCCTGCAAGTCGGTCTTCAATTTTCCCAACTGGTAATCGTAGTTGCCCACAAAGTCCACCACCTTGTCCACCACCTTTCCACGCATAGTAAGCACGAAAGGCTGTTCGTCGGCATTGCTGAAGAGTCCAATCTGCTTGATGAACGTGCCCATTTGCTTGGCATCGAATGTTGCCCTGACCATAAACGAATCGCCTGGTGCTATGTCCCGCTTAGGAAACTCCACCTCTGTGCATCCGCAACTCTTGCGCACCTGACTGATACGCAAAGCCTTGTTGCCGGCGTTCTTCAAAGGGAATTCTGCCGTTACGGGATTTCTGAACAACACCTGTCCACAGTCTATCGTTTCTTGCTGCGTGGTTATTTTCTGCGCCGATGCCGAAACCGCCAACAGCGATACCAGCATCCATATACTCATTCTTTTCATCTGTTCACTTTGTATTTATCAGTTCGTATATTCTGTTTCTTATTCTACTTTCGGAATTCTAAGAGTCAGGGAGTTAAGACATCACTCCTTCACATTCAGCCTATAAGCCTCTGCCCTTCCGCCAAACTCAGGACTGTAGGCACACTGCGCCGCACAGGTTCCTGCCTGATATTCGCCTTTGCGGTCGATGTAATACTCCATCTCCACCACGTGCCTTCCTTTTGATAAACGGCCAAAGTAGAGATTTGTTGTATAATCCTTGGGTGCCACATAGCAACCCATGCTCCACTGATAGCCGCTCAATTGAGTGACGGGCTCCAAGCAGGCAGCGCGCTTATCCACCACTTGCACGAAGTCGTAGTCGCGGTCAGCTGTAATAGCAAGCACTACTTTTACCTTGTCGCCCACCTTCACGTTCTTGGCGTTCTCCACCTTTCTCACCACCTTGATGCCTGTCTCCGAGGCGGCTATCTCGGCAGAGGACAGCACAAACTGGGCGTATACTGCGCCCCAACTGGTGCCTTCGTTCTTCTTGTCAATTGTCAGCGTGTGCGGTGCGCCCTGCTTCGAGGTCTTCACATAGCCCAGTCCTGCCGTAGCCTGAGGCAACTGCAGTGGTTTGCCGTCTATACGGATAGTGGCATCGTCTGCCGACTTCTGCAGCAGTATTTCCTTACCATTGAGGAAGGCATAAACCGCATCCACCGTGTTGACTGGAGTATCCCAAGCCTGGGTGCGCTTCGACTGCAACAACCACAGCTTCATCTCGTCGATAGCTTGCTGAACGGTCAGATTCTCTGCGGCAAATGCCTTTCCAGCCTTTGTACCCAGCATCTCCGTTGCCTCGATAGCGGCCACCTGTGTAGGAATCTTATAGTCGCGCCAGCTATAGTAAGCATTGCGTGTGTCGAAGTATCTTCCCATTCCCGGTCTGCTTACCGAATACTCGGCTATGCTCTGCAGATAGTCGGCAGCCTTAGCCTGCTGTCCATTGCTTGCCAGCACCACGGCAGCTCTTGCCTTGCCATAGATGGTGAACTCACCGGTACGCTCTGCCATATTCTGCAGCAGATAAGTCGCTGCCGGATCAAGTTTGCGTCCGTTGAGCGAGAGAATATATAAATAATGTATAGCCAGTTCGCTCGGGCGCACATTTCTCTTCTTCTCCGCCTCTTTCTTCATGTCCTTCACTTCTGCAGCAGCCTTTCGCTGCAGATAGCGCAGAGCAGCAGTCAGCATATCTTTGGTCTCCTGCTGTACACCCACCATACGGTTCAGCCTAACCATCATCTCAGCCACCTCGGTAGTCATGTATCTGCTGCCTTCCATGCCTTTCCACCAGGCGAAGGAGCCGTCGGCAAGCTGAAGCTTACGCAATTTTGCCACCTCGTCGGTCAGTCGGTTCTGACACAGCGACTCATCCAGATATTCAATCAATAGTTTTTTCTGCTCGCTCTCCCTGTCGGCATCCATCATCCAAGGTGTTTCGTTGAGCACCAGTTCGCGCAGTTCCTGATTCTTCTCCAGAACACTCTGCAGTGAAGTGCCAGCCTCGTCAGCCTTGCCACCCTTGGCTGCTCTTGCGCTTTCGGCCGAGGCAGCTTCCTGCTTCCACAACTTCACTACCTGTGCGATGACAGGACTCTGCTTCATGATGTGGCGGGCGATGCTGTTGCTGTAGATAGCCGACATCAGCGAGACGGCATTGTCGTCTTTTGCCTTGCTGAGCGATGGCAGCGCCTGAATCATCAGCCAGCTTGGATGGTTGCTGTACTCGATAGTCACCTTGGCGCGTTCTGCCTGTGCAGCCTGTTTACCTTCCTTGTCGGCGAAGAGCGAAGTGAGGTCGAAGTGCTTCTCTCCTTTCTCGGTCAGTGTGATGGGCAGGGTGCGTGTTACGAGCTCGCTGTTGCCTAATACGGGCAGATAGTGCTGTTCGCCATCGCTGTATCCGTTTCCGGCAGCCACCACCTTATTAATATATACACCCTCTTTCAGACCTTGAACATCGAAAGAAACGGTAGCAGACCCCTCAGCATTGATGCTGTAGTTCTGCGTTTTCTGCCAAACCACCTTCTGGGTTTCAGCATCCAAAATCTGCATACGGGCATTTCCGCTCACCTTCTTATCAGATGTATTGAAGAGTTTCACCACGATAGAACTCTTGTCGCCCTCACGCAGGAAGCGAGGCATGTTAGGCAGCACCATCACGGTCTTCTGAGCCACAGCCTCATCTACCAGCAAACCGTTGCGCATCTCCTTGTCATGAGCCAGGCCCATGAACTTCCAGGTAGTCACGCTTTCAGGCAAGGTAAATCTGATGGCTACGTTGCCATTGTTGTCGCTCTCCAAGGCTGGATAGAAGAAGGCAGTCTCGTTCAGGTTTTCACGCACCTGCACTTTGTCAAGGTACTGTCCTACGTCTGAGCCAGAACCACCTACAAACTGCGGCATCTCCTCTACTACATCAAAAACCTTGTTGGCAGATGGAGCAGCAGCTCCTACACGAACCATCTTAGAACCACGAATTCTCATGACTTTCGCTTCTTCCTTAACCAGCTCGTCTTTCTTTATACGAACAGCCTCTACGGTTCCGCCAAGAGAACGTTCCAACTTGCTCAGCTCCACCGCTTGCATATAAGCATAATAGCTAAAGAATTTGCCATCAAACTTATCCACATCCAATTGCTTCTCATCATAATACTTGGTAGGATAAACGCCATTCAAGTAAAATGGGCGGAAAGTGAGGTTGTGCTTCCAGTAGCAGTTTGGCAAACTCTGATAGAAGTCCAGGGAGAGATTCCAGAAATGCGGGGCTATCTGGTCGAGCGACTTGTCATAGAGTACGCTCATCAGCTGTGCCTTGGCTGGCTTGCCGTCAGGGGTGGTAATCTTCAGCGTCCACTCCTCCTTCTGTCCAGGGGTCAGACGGTTGCGAAAGGTCTTCCAGGCGATGTTCAGTTTCTTCTCAGGCAAAGGACGGGCGATGCTCATCATTCGGGTATAGCACTTGCCTTGCTTCACGAAACTATAGTTCAGTACGATGCCCGACGCATACTCCTCCTTGTAGGTGAAAGGCAGGGTCACGATACTGTCGCCCAACTCCCAGGCACCTTTCTCCAGCAGTTTGTTGCCGGCGATGATGGAATATACGATGTGCGCTCCGTTCTCCGAAGAGCCCACCTGAATATAGACCGGCTTGCCATCACGAGGGAAGGTCTTCGCCGTCTGATAATACCATTCGGTAGTTGGCTCCACCGGATGGGTATCCTTCATACTGAAGAGCGTGAACTTCTGCTGCAGGGTATCCTGTCCGCAGATTGCCTCCAACTGATGAACGCCAGATTTCCAAACGAGGGAAGAAGAGGCAGATGAAGCATATTCCTTGATAGAAACCGGTACATTCGCCTCGGCGTCCTTCCATTCGCCCTTATCAATTCGATATTTCAACCTACAAGAAATCGGCATACCACTGGCATTGCGGTAAGCGAAGGTCACCGTCTTCAGACTGTCTGCTTCGATACGCTTAGGAAGATTCACCGTGAGGATGGTTGGCTTGGTGCCCAGAGGCA
>USOQ01000063.1 GCA_900556395.1 Candidatus Segatella caccae
GCCTGTTTTTTTGCATGAAAATAACATTTTTTTTACTTCTATCCCCAAAATGTGTGCGAACACAAACAGTTGTTTATGGTTTGCAACATTTTTTTAGAATTGATTTTTGCATGATATCTATGGTATGAAGAACAACGTGGTGGCATGCTGCTGATTGTAGGCAAAAAACAGCCCTAAAAAATGAAAGTACTTGCGATGGCTGATGAAAGTACTCTCAACTGCCAACGAAAGTACTTGCGATGCCCAACGCAAGTACTTTCGTTTTTTGGGGCAGATTTGCTGAAAAAGCAAGTAAAAAAGAAAAAGCCCCGTGCCGAAGGGACACAGGGCAAAAGAGTTGTTATTTCTTAATCCATTTTCCGTTTTTATAGCATCCTTTGAGTACAATCTCAAATTTCAGCATCGAGTAGGCAGGAATGGTTGAGCTACTGCTCTGCTGAGAACCATAGCCGAGGTTGTAGGGCATGGTGACCATCCAATGATCGCCAATGTGCCCCATCTTCATAAGGGCAGTGATGAAACCATCCACCAAGTCTTTGGTTAGGAAGTTGGTGGTCTGTGCCTTCTGAGCGTCGTAGTCGCCAGTGAAATTGCTGTCGAAGACATGGTCGTTCATGAGCATTCCCTTGTAGCTTACCATTACCGAGTCGGTGTAGAGGGGGGTGACAGCAGAGCCCTCGCCCTGCTTCAGCTTCTGAACCACGATGTTGTCTTCCAACTCCTTGTAGGTGGGTGTAATAGGATTTTTGTTATTATCCTCATAGCCCGTCTGGTTTTCCATGCTCCATGTGCGATAGATGTACCAGTTGTTGGCTTCGCCTTCCTGCTTGGCTTTGGCGAGTATTTCAGCAAAAGCAGTCTCGTTCTTAGCCTGCCAGTCGGCATACTCAGAGTTGCTTTCTTCATCGGTTTCGCTACATGATGTCAGCACGAATGTCGACATCATAAGCAGAAACAAATATTTCAAATTCTTCAAAATCATTGATGAGTATTTGATATTTTCTGAATTCAGTTTAGAAGTTCTTGATTTCCTTACCAAGCTTCTTCAGTACGCTGGTGATGCTTACGCGGTCCTCGATGATGCCACGAAGGTCGCTGATAGCTACACGCTCCTGCTTCATGGTGTCACGATAGCGGAGTGTCACCTTGTGGTCGTTAGGAGTATCGTGATCGACCGTGATGCAGAAAGGTGTACCGATGGCATCCTGACGACGATAGCGCTTACCGATAGAGTCCTTAGGATCGCCATAGTGTGTATTGAAGTGGAACTTCAGCTCGTCTACGATCTCGTGTGCCAACTCTGGCAGACCGTCCTTCTTGTCGAGAGGGAACACGGCGCACTTTACAGGTGCCAATGCCTCTGGCAACTTCAGTACCACGCGGCTCTCGCCGTTCTCGAGCTTCTCCTCGCAGTAAGAGTGGCACATCACGCTGAGGAACATACGGTCTACACCGATAGATGTCTCTACATCGTAAGGTACGTAGCTCTCGTTCTTCTCAGGATCGAAGTATTTGATAGAGCGACCGCTGAACTTCTCGTGCTGAGACAAGTCGAAGTTGGTACGGCTGTGAATACCCTCTACCTCCTTGAAGCCGAAAGGCATCTTAAACTCGATGTCGGTAGCTGCGTTAGCATAGTGAGCCAACTTCTCGTGGTCGTGGTAACGATAGTTCTCGTTGCCCATGCCCAGAGCCTCGTGCCAAGCCAAACGAACCTTCTTCCAGTACTCAAACCACTTCATCTCTGTGCCTGGCTGGCAGAAGAACTGCATCTCCATCTGCTCGAACTCGCGCATACGGAATACGAACTGGCGAGCCACTACCTCGTTGCGGAATGCCTTACCTATCTGGCAGATACCGAATGGCAATTTCATGCGGCCTGTCTTCTGAACGCTCAGATAGTCAACGAAGATACCCTGGGCTGTCTCAGGACGGAGATAAACCTTGCTTGTAGCATCGCTGGCAGCACCCATCTGGGTAGAGAACATCAAATTGAACTGGCGAACATCGGTCCAGTTCTTGGTGCCGCTGATAGGGCATACGATGCCTTCGTCCTCGATGATCTGCTTCAGCATCTCCAGGTTAGGACCCTGCATAGCCTCTGTATAGCGGGCGTGGAGATCGTCAAATTTCTTCTGATTCTCCAAGACGCGAGGATTGGTGGCGCGGAACTGAGCCTCGTCGAAGCTGTCGCCGAAGCGCTTCTGTGCCTTAGCTATCTCCTTGGCGATCTTCTCCTCATACTTGGCCATGTGGTCCTCGATGAGTACGTCAGCACGATAGCGCTTCTTGGAGTCGCGGTTGTCTATCAATGGGTCGTTGAAGGCATCAACGTGTCCTGAAGCCTTCCATACTGTAGGATGCATGAAGATTGCTGCATCGAGACCTACAATGTTCTCGTGTAGCAATACCATGCTCTGCCACCAGTACTGCTTGATATTATTTTTCAGCTCGACACCATTCTGACCATAGTCGTAAACGGCTGCCAAACCATCATAAATCTCACTACTTGGAAACACGAAGCCATATTCTTTGCAATGGCTTACAATCTTTTTAAAAACATCTTCTTGTGCCATGATGAAATCTTATAATTTTCAAAATTTTCGGCAAAGATACGCCTTTTTCTCGAATTTTCTTTGTATTTTTGCCTAAAATATATAAAATAAGTATTAAAAGCTATCTATGAGCGACGAAATTAAAGACAAAGACGAACTTCTCAAGGGTGGAGAACCTCATGCGTCGGAATCGGCTGAATCAGCGGAATCAGTAGACGAAGCTGCGGGTGTGACTCCCGAGGACGAAGCAGCAGAACAACATTCCGATTACAAGCCTGTCAACAGATTTGACGCATCTGCCGTGCGCCATCTCAGCGGTATGTACCAGAACTGGTTCCTTGACTATGCTTCCTACGTCATCCTGGAGCGTGCCGTGCCCCATATCGAGGATGGACTCAAGCCTGTGCAGCGACGCATTCTGCACTCCATGAAGCGCATGGATGATGGTAGATATAATAAGGTGGCCAATATCGTGGGTCACACCATGCAGTTTCATCCTCATGGCGATGCCTCTATTGGCGATGCCCTCGTGCAGATGGGACAGAAAGACCTGCTCATCGACACACAGGGTAACTGGGGAAATATCCTCACGGGCGACCGTGCTGCTGCACCTCGTTACATAGAAGCTCGTCTGTCTAAGTTTGCGCTCGACGTGGTGTTCAATCCAAAAACCACCGACTGGCAACTCTCTTACGATGGTCGTAACAAGGAGCCTATCACGCTGCCTGCCAAGTTCCCTTTACTCTTAGCACAGGGTGCAGAGGGTATTGCCGTAGGACTGAGCAGTAAGGTGTTGCCTCATAACTTCAACGAACTTTGTGATGCTGCCGTACACTACCTCAAGGGTGAGCCTTTCACCATCTATCCCGACTTCCCTACAGGCGGAGCCATCGATGTAAGTAAATACAATGATGGTCAGCGTGGTGGCGTGCTCAAGGTGCGTGCCAAAATCGATAAACTCGACAACAAGACCCTCGTTATCACCGAGATACCTTTCAGCAAGACCACAGGAAGCTTGATCGACTCCATCACCAAGGCTGTGGAAAAGGGAAAAATCAAAGCACGAAAGATAGAAGACGTTACCTCTGCCAATGTGGAGATACTTGTGCACTTGGCTCCCGGCACCTCGTCGGATAAGACCATGGATGCGCTCTATGCCTTCAGTGACTGCGAGATAAACATATCGCCCAACTGCTGTGTCATCGAGGACAATAAACCTTGCTTCCTCACTGTGAGCGATGTGCTGCGCCACAGTGTGGACCGCACGATGGGATTACTGCGCAAGGAACTCATGCTTCGTAAGGGCGAACTGGAGGAACAGCTCTTCTTCTCTTCTCTCGAACGTATCTTTATCGAGGAGCGTATCTATAAAGAGCGCAAGTTTGAGCAGAGTAAGAGCCAAGACGAGGTGGTGGCTTTCATCGACTCTCGCCTGGAGCCTTTCAAGGATAAGCTCTTCACTGCAGAGGTGGATGGCAAGGGCATGGTAGAGTATGTCTTGCACAGAGAGATTACTCGCGATGATATTCTCCGCCTACTGGAAATCAAGATGCAGCGCATCCTGAAATACAACAAGGACAAGGCCGACGAACTGTTGCTCAAGATCAAGGCCGAGTTGGCAGAGATAGAGAACGATTTGGCGCACATGACCGACGTCACCATCAACTGGTTCGAATACCTCAAAGGCAAGTATGGCAAGGCGCATCCACGTCGCACGGAGATAAGAAACTTCGACACCATTGAGGTTACCAAGGTGGTGGAGGCCAACCAAAAACTCTATATCAACCGTCAGGAAGGTTTTGTGGGTACAGGACTGAAGAAAGACGAGCTGGTGTGCAACTGCTCCGACCTCGACGATATCATTATCTTCTACAAGGATGGTAAGTTTAAGGTTACTAAGGTGGCAGACAAGATATTTGTGGGCAAGAACGTGCTCCACGTACAGGTGTTCAAGAAGAACGACAAGCGCACCATCTACAACTGTGTGTATCGTGATGGTAAGCAGGGCGACTACTTCATCAAGCGATTCAATGTTACTGCCATGACGCGCGACAAGATGTATGACATCACACAGGGCACACCGAGCAGCCGTGTCATCTACTTTACTGCCAACCCCAATGGCGAGGCAGAGGTTATCAAGGTGACCATGGAACCCGACCTCACAAAGAAGCGCCAAAGCATCTTTCTCGAGAAAGACTTCTCGGATATTCTTATCAAGGGACGTGCTGCTAAAGGCAATCTGCTAACCAAGCGAGTCATACGACGCATCGGACTGAAGAGTCACGGACATAGTACTTTAGGAGGTAGAAAGGTGTGGTTTGATCCCGATGTCAACCGTATCAACTATGATGAGAACGGACGATTCCTTGGCGAGTTTAATGACGATGAATATATCTTGGTAGTACTCGATAATGGCGAATTCTACATCACCAACTTCGACCCCAATAACCACTACGAGGACAATATCCTCAGACTGGAGAAATGGGATGAGCACAAGGTGTGGACAGCCATCCTCTATGATGCCGACAATGAGGGCTATCCTTATATCAAGCGATTCACCATGGACGCCACGAAGCGTCATCAGAACTTCCTGGGTGAGAACCCTAACAGCAAGCTCATCCTGCTCACCGATACGGTGTATCCACGCATCAGTGTCACCTATGGAGGTGTAGATGCTGTCAGACCAGCCGAAGAGATTGACGCCGAGCAGTTTATCGCCCAGAAGAGTTTCAAGGCTAAGGGTAAACGACTCTCCACTTGGAACATCGGTTCTATAGAGGAGTTAGAGCCTACTCGCTTCCCTGAACCAGAAGCCGATGAGGGTTCTGACGAGGCTCAGGAGAGCGATGAGCGTGTTGGCGCAGGCGAGTCTGTCTCTTCTTCCAGTAAGGAGAAAGCAACAACAGAGAATCTCGACCCTGATGCTGGCAAGAGTCAGCAGCAGATTATCGACGAACTGACAGGGCAAACGAGCCTCTTTGATGATAAGAACTTTACCGAGGACGACGAAAGGGATAGAGACTGGCTGAAGGATCAGTAAAACGAAAAGAAACGTATGAATTTTTTGTTAGCTATCGTGGTAAG
The DNA here is from genome assembly GCA_900556395.1 of Candidatus Segatella caccae. Lineage (GTDB taxonomy): Bacteria > Bacteroidota > Bacteroidia > Bacteroidales > Bacteroidaceae > Prevotella > Prevotella caccae. The sequence goes on from USOQ01000063.1 coordinate 5,640, forward strand.
CATCCTTGCTTATGGTGCTGTACCCAACGACACAACGCAGAATAATGCTGATGCAATAAACCGGGCCATACGCGACTGCGCTGCCAAGGGCGGCGGAGTCGTAGAAGTGCCTCAGGGTACTTTTACGACGGGAAGCGTTTTCTTACAGTCGGGCGTGACGTTGCGGCTGAATCGCGGTGCCGTACTGCTGGGTTCTAATCGCCTGACTGACTATTCTTCGCTTACCACCGATCTGGACCTCTCGCGGTATGAGAGTGGACAGGGTACTGTCAACTACAACAGTGCTACCGATGAGCAGTGGTCTAAGGCTATGATCTTGGGCGTAGGATGTGATGGCGCAGGCATAGAGGGCGAAGGATGTATCGATGGTGGCGATGTGCGAAATCCTCTTGGCGAGGAGCACATGCGTGGACCACATACAGTGCTCCTTGCAGGATGTCGCAATATGAAGATGCGCAACTTCCAGGTGAAGCGTTCTGCCAATTATGCTTTTTTGGCTTACCTTCTCGATCAGTCTACGTTTAGCAATCTCTCTATTGAGGGAGGATGGGACGGTATCCACATCCGCGGTAGTCACGATGTCAAGATAGAGCGATGCCGTATTTATACTGGCGACGACGCCATAGCTGGTGGCTATTGGGAAAATATGAAGATAAGCCGTTGTGTTCTTAATTCTTCGTGCAACGGCATTCGCATGATAATGCCTTCTGTAGGTCTTGAGGTGGCCGACTGCCATATCTACGGACCTGGGCGTTTCCCGCATATCACTTCTCAACGTACTAACTCCGAACATGCCATCAATTTAGAGCCTGGTGCTTGGGGAAAAGCCCCAGGTCACATGGATCGTATCTTGATTCGTCGCAATAGGGTAGAGCGCGTGCTGTCACCTCTCTGTGTCACGCTCGGTGATGACAATACCTGTGGCAGTATCGTCGTAGAACATTTGAAGGCTGTAGACATTACGCGCATGGCGCTCTCGGTGAAGAGTTGGGGCATGGCTCCTACACGCCAGGTGGTCTTGAGACATTGCCATCTTGAGTTTCGTGGTATCGACGATCCTGAACTGCCTGCATGGTTTGTGAATCGTCCTACGAACGAATGGCCCGTCTTTCCTTGCTGGGGAATGTTCTTCAGAAATGTAGAGAAAGTAGATGCTCGACATGTCGTATTGCGAGTGAAGGGAAAGGAATACAGAGAGGCAGTGATGTGCCAGAATGTCGAAAGCGAGAACCTAACAAAGGGTGTACGTTAAAAAGCCGCCACAGAGAGAAGTGTTCTCCTGTGACGGCTTTAAAGAAAAGATTTATCCTTATTTGTTACTCAACAGTAATCAAAACTCGGCGGCATTCCTCCTTAGGACAGCCGTTGCTGTCGCCAATGGCCTTCTCCAACTTGATTTCGAAGTCCTTAATGCCTTCTTTCTTTAGGAAGGCTACTACATTGTTCAGACGATTCTCGCTGAGTTTGTAGTTCTTAGAAGAGATTCCGTCTGATGAAGCCTCGCCAATGATGGTGAGCTTGTAGTCGCCCTGCTGCTTCAGATCCTCGATGAACTTCCTGAGGCGCAACTTCTCCTGAGTGGTGATGTTGCTCTTGTCTACTGTGAAGAATACCTCGTAAGACCTTATCTTCTTAGACTTCTCGCAATCGTCGAGCTTCGACTGTAGTTCGGCATTGTCCTTACGGCATGCCTGTAGGCTTTCGGCAAGTCCGTCGTAAGCGCGCTGCTTGTCTGCCAACTGTTGTTCATAGGCTGCCTTCATCTCTGCCTGGTCTCTTAGGGCCTGATAGTAGCGAGCCTTGTTGCTTGGCATCACCTTGCTGACGAAGTTGAAGCGAAGAACCACTCCTGCACTGTACATTCCCTTAGGAGTCAAGTCCTTGTTGAGAGGCAGATAGCTGTATCTGCCGAATACACCTGCTGTCCAGCGAGATGAGAGATCGTATTCCAGCGACAGGGTGGCTGGGATATACATCGCATCTACATGTTCGTTGAAGGCATGACTCTTCATGTAGTTGTGGGTGTAGACGTTGTAGTATCCTTCACCCTTGGCAACAGCCATCTCTCTGCAAGAGAAGGTTGTGGAGTTGCGGCTCCATCCACGAAGATAACCGACACCGACTCCCAACCAGAGGTTGAGCTGCTGAGCCTTGCGGTTGTGCCAGAACTCCATGATGTTGAAGTCTACATTCAGGTCTGCCATGGCGTACTGCATGGTGTAGCGATTTTGGAATCTATCCATCTTGGTCTCCAAAGTCGTAGGATAGGTCTTTCCTGTAGAAGGATCTTTTATCTCATAATCCCTGTTTGTTGTGGTAGAGAGCATGCCCTTGTCTAACGACCTCAGCATGTCGTACTCTAAGTTCAAACCCAGTCTTACCCAGGGCTTGATATTGTATTTCACTCCGACACCTCCGAAGGGCATGATGTGCTTTCTTTTAGCTATCTCGTCCATACCCCTCATGCCATGATACAGAGTTCCTCCTCCCTGGATGTAAACCGACCAAGTGTGAGTACGCACCGTATCATTGTAGGTTTGTGCTTGGAGTGTGGCAGCCGTCGCTAAGACGGCGACTGCCAAGGTTAAACGTTTTATTCTCATAATTGTAACTGCTTTGAATTTGTAATGCGGTAGCATATTGGCATGAGATGTTCATGCTCTTTCTGCAGATTCTTACTTATTCGGGATACTCGTAAGTTGGAGTTCCTGTCACACCTGCATCATTTTGCAAGTAAACGTTGCACTTCACAACCGACATGATGACGCCATCCTTATAGGTAGTCAAGGTAAGCCATTTGTTGCTGACTCCTGCTGGTTGGGTGTACGACTTTCCGTTGGCATCCAAGAAATAGATGTGTGTGATGTTCTTTGTTGTTGTCGGGTAAACTCTCTTAATATTATAATTCATCTTCTCTGGCACTTTGGCTATTCTGATAACCTTCTTGCCGTTGGCGAGTTCCAGAGGCTGGAGTGTACCTGCCACAACGTTAGTTGTTGAAAGAACTTTCTCGGTTTCTACCGTGACGAAGTCGTTGTTCTGTACCATTCCAGTTGCTGCCAGATAGTAGGCGTTGCACAGGATGGTAGGCTTCTGTACCTCAAGCATGTCAGAGATGATTTTCTTCAGTTCTGGATTTGCATTGACTGCTGCCCACATAGCTGGTTCCATGTATACAGAGGTCTTGTCGGCTGGATCCTGATAGATTCCGTTGTCGGCAGCCATCTTTTCCAACTGCTTGAGCATGGCCTGTGAGTTGGCATCCTGCTTGTCCTTCAACTCACCGATGGCTGTGGTAAGGGCATTCTTCAGTTTATTGTTAGATTTTACAACTTTTGCCAATCCTTTTTCAATAGCTGTGTTGAGAGCGGCGGTCTGTGCTTTGATGGCATCAACCACTCCTGCGATGACAAGATTCATGTCGGTAGTCTGCTGGGTGATGGCATTCTTGATGCCGTTCTCCAAACCTGTGATAGAGCCCTTGATCTCTCCACCCTGTGTGGTGATGGCTGTTCCGATAACTGAGCCCTGAGAGTTGACTGCTGCTACGATGACGTCACCATTCTGTCCGATGGCTGTAACGATCTTGCCGCCTTGCTGCTCAATCATTTGCTTCAGAGCGACGAGCTGATCCTTCATGCCGTTCTTCATGTTGACGATGGCTGTTGTGTTGTCACTCAACTTAACGGTGAGTTGTCCAGTCATGTCATCGATGCTACCCTTTACTGCTGTGTAGCCCGCGGTGATGTTGGTGTTCACATTGTCGATGGCGGTCTTCAGGTTGCTGAGTTCTGTCTTGATCTCACCAAGTGAAGTGTTGTTGCTTCCAAGTTTGTTCTCCACTGCTATGAGACGGAGGTCGAGCGTGGTGTTGATATTGTCGTTTACAACCTCAATCTTTGCGAGTCCTGCACCAACGGTGGTGTTGATGGCATCTATCTTGCTACCCAAAGTTATAGTCTGGCTCTTCAATTCTGTTACGAGATCGAGGATACTGCTCTTGAGCTGACTTGCGATGAGACCGCCGCTGGTGTCGATGGTGAGGCGGAGCAGTTTGCTCTGTGCTTCGAACGTATCGCTCAAATTACCAATAGCAGTTACAATCTTTTTGCCATGATTGTCAATCTTGGTATTCAGCTTGGTGAAACCATTAACAAGCGTAGTGTTGATCTGAGCAAGACCAGTCTTTGTTGTCTCCTCAAGGAACTTGATGGCACCCGTGTTCTTGTCAATCTCTACCTTGATGTCAGCGAGACCAGTCTGTACAGCTAAGGTGAGTGCATTGAGACGTTCATCCAGACTTGATGTCTGGTCGTTGATAGCGGTGATGATGGCGTCAGCCTTAGCTATGATAGTAGCATTGAGGAGCTTGCCTGTGTCTTCAATCTGCAGGCGCAGAACCTCTCCATTCTTGTTCATAGCGGTCACAATCTTATCGCCATTTTCGTTCATTGTGGTCTTGATAGCTGTGAAGCCATCGATCAATGTAGCATCTATCTTCAGCAAGCTGGTGTTGAGATTGCCTAAGCTACCCTGAGTGTTGTCATCGAGGAGCTTGATGGCACCAGTGTTCTTGTCTATTTCCACCTTGATGTTTGCCAAACCTGTCTCTATAGCTGTGGTCAGTGCATTGAAGCGAGCCTCCATGCTTGCTGTCTGGTCGTTGATAGCCTTGATGATAGCATCAGCCTTGGCGATTAAGGTAGCATTGAGGAGCTTGCCAGTGGTGTCAATCTGCAGGCGCAGAACCTCAGCATTTTCGCTCAATGCGGTCACCATCTTATTGCCATTATCGTCTATCGTAGTCTTGATGGCTGTGAAGCCGTTGAGCAACGTGGTGTTGATGGTGTTCAGACCCGCCTTAAGGCTTTCGCCCTGTGCGGTGATAGCACCTGTGTTCTTGTCAATTTCCACCTTGATGTCGGCAAATCCGCCCTTCACGGCAGCTGTCAAAGCAGCTATGCGCTCTGCCATGGTGTTGCCCTGGTTGTTGATCACATCTACAAGGGCATTGCCAGAAGCCAAGATTTGTGCAGAGATAAGCTTACCAGTGGTGTCTATCTGCAGGCGTAGGATCTCGCCATTCTGATTCATGGCGTATACGATGGCTTCGCCCTGTGCGGTTACCTGACCAGTGAGTGTGGTCAATTGTGCGGTTAAGGCTTCGAAACCATTAAATAAAGATGTGTTGATATCTTTAAGACCATTCTTTGTATTCTCACTCAATATGGTGATGGCACCCGTGTTGGCATCTACTGCCAACTTAATGTCAGCCATGCCGTCTCTCAACAATGTGTTGAGGGCATCAAATCGCTCTTTCAGCGTCTTGTTTAAGTTGTTGACTGCATCTACCAGTGCTGAGTAGTCATTGATAAATGTGTTTCCACCATAATCGACAGTAGGTTCTGTTACGTCCGTACATGCCGACAAGCTCAAGGCTGCTATGAGCAACATAGGATAAAACTTCTTTTTCATAATTAATTTAGGTTTTAAGCTCCACTTTTCCTTATACAATTTAATAAATTTGCTCATCATATAGTATATATGTATACCATAATATAATAGAAAAGAGAAGCAGTTAATAATACAATTTTTTACTTACAACTGCAAAAATAAGTAAAAAACTTTAAACGATGGTGAACCTCCGTTTTTTGTTGTGAACCTCCGTTTTTCAACGTGAACGTGCGATAGATTCAGTGTTTTTTAACTAAATCTACCGCACGTTCACATGCTTTTCGTGTTGATTTGTTGCTTTTTGGGGGTGTTTTAAGATAAAGTGGGCTAACTTACATATCTTTCTATTAATTCGTAGTCGAAGTCTTTGAGGCGCTTTCGAGCATTGGTAAGACCCCATCTGTTCTTAAATCCGCACATTTCGGCGGCGGCTTCTTGTCCTAAATTGGCGGTGGTGTCCGACTCCATGAGGCGCTCATAATGGCGTATACGGAAGGCATTGACCAGTCGATAGAAGCCCACTTGGGTGATGAAGGTACCTGCCAAGGTGTGGTTCATGGCGCTGACATCGCGTACTACCTCTATTCTCTTCAGACTGGGCTCTAAGTATCTCTTGCTGACGATGGTGAGTACCTCGTCCTTCACCGATTCCCAGTTCTCTTGTTCCATCTGCAGTCGTAGCTTCTCCTTGTTATATGTGATGAGTTTTGGCGCGTCGGATGTGTCGTCTATAGGGGCTTCTTCTAATACTTGACCATCTGCCGTCTGTACGATTTTCTCAAATAATTCATTCTCCTGCAATATTCGCTCCATGTTTTCGTTTTCTATGAAGTCCATATTGTTTTTATTTTGCTCGGAGTGAATCGTTTTGTTGGGGTGCAGAATGCGGCAGAGGAACTGAACCTGCCATGCTGCCATAAATAGGTCAATATATGCTTTGACCATTTGGTTGTCAAGAATAAACAGGGTCCACATGATGAGGAGCCCTAAGGCTGGCAGGTGCAATATCTTTTTGGCAAAGGCGAAGGGGAAGTCAGATTCGTTGGAGTAGTTCTGTGTGTGGTAACTATCTACTTTCTTAATAAGCCATTTACACTCCTTGAAGAGATGGAAGGAAAGTAGGATACTTACGCTTCCTATGGCTATTTCCCAAGGTAACTTATAAGGCACGAGTAGGGCGTTCTGATGAAAAACGACGAAAAAGAATAGTCCCCCCAGCAATAGGAATGGGGTAACGAAATAGGTCACTGCCGACCATTGACGCCAAGGATTATCCGTTTGGAAATAGCGATGGTAGAGTATGGTGAAGCATACGGGATAGTAGAGTATACCGAAGCTACGGGCAAATAGCCAGGTTCCTGGATCGCCAGGACACAATACGTAAGGCAACTGCAAAGCCGTTGCGGTGTAAAAGAATGTCATCTGTCGGCGAGCAGGGTAGAAGAAGTCTCCCCCCCTATCGAACGGATGACACATGTGAAACCATCTGACAACGCCACATATCACGCCAGACAGTATATAAGTATAGCATGCTAATGAGTAGAAGTCTTCTGGTTGAGTAAAAATAGTAGGAATATTCATGGATATCATCTTTGTTTTTTTATTGCCATTTCATCAAGTCGCGAAGGAAAGGCAACAGCTCTCCTGCCATCTTCTGATGCTGCAACTTGCTGGGGTGCCAGCTGGCTCCATAACCCAAGTCGCCAGTCTGGAAGCTGAAGTCGAAGCGGTAGATGTCTTTATCGCCAGACTTCTTTGTTTTCTTGTTTTTTCCCTTCTTGCCAACGACAGCATCATCGGGTAGGGTAAAGCCATTCTTGCGAGCATCGTTGCAGATACGGTCGAGTGCGGCTCGCTGTAGGCTACTCTCTTTCTCGTCTAACATAGGTCCTGTGAGTAGTACAATCTTGGCAGCGGGATATTTCGAACGGACAGTCTTGAGGAACATACGGTAGTTGTTCTCATAGAGTTGGATGTCGTAATTGTTGGTGGAGAGGTCGTTGGTACCTAAGTTGATACAGACCAACTGGGGTTGATATTTGGAGAAATCCCATTTCTCGTCGTGCTTATTAAATAAGGTATATTCGTATTGCCACGGCATGTTCTCGACAGAGCCGGTCTTCGGACCATCGTAGTTGCGATAAACGCCAATGCCGCTACGTGATATCGAGGTGTGTTGAGCCAGCAGGCTGTCACTCACAATATTGGCGTAAGTAAGCCAGTGGTTTTCTGTCTCGTCTTCGAAAGGATCACTCATCTCTATGCTTTCCACTCCATATCCACAGGTAATGGAGTTGCCTATAAACTCTATCTTTCGTTCGGGCAGCGCAGGTGGGGCAACCAACTGGCAGCCTTTGTCGAGCACGAAACCATGGAACTCTGGATTGCGGAAGAGGCCTTCCATCACATACATCAGTTTTATGTGGTGTTTGCCCTGTGGCAAAGCGGTGGCTAATGTGACGACAGAGTCGCGAGGTGCATTAAATCCCACCTTGAAGGGTTCGCACCCATCTATCTGTGCCATGAAATATCCCGTCATAGGGCGGCAAATCATCTTTAGGGAAGTTCCTTCAAAGCTGGCTTGTATGGTAGTACCAGGGTAGTTGAAGCGTGCAATGTCGTTGAGACTCACTCGCCCGATATACTGTATGAGTGGGTGAGAGGCTTTAACAACATTTCCCTCTATAGGCAATGTGGGCTGAGAATTAGCCCTTGTAGCTTGTACAAGGAAAACAAGCAAAACTACTGTTAGAATAGCATACTTTTTCATCATCTTAGGTTCTTGTAAATGGGTTCAACATGTTGCAAAAGTACGAATAATATCGTTAAATAGCAAACAATAGTCAAGATTTTTATATTTTTCTTCTTCTAATTGAAATATATATTGTATCTTTGCACTCGCAAATGCGCTTGTGGCGAAATTGGTAGACGCGCTAGACTTAGGATCTAGTGGTTTAGGCCGTGTAGGTTCGAGTCCTATCAGGCGCACC
>USOQ01000064.1 GCA_900556395.1 Candidatus Segatella caccae
CCACAGGCGATTCTGGCACCTATTTATGTCGATGGAAGCTTTATGTACCAGAGGATTGTGTAATTGAAAAAAAGAAATTATCAATATGAATATACAAGAATATCTTAAACAATGTTCTGTTAAGTCCGTGGACGAACTTACAGACGAACAGATAGTAAGCTACTATACCAATGGCAATGCAGGTATAGCTCAAGAGTGTGCGGTTGAATTAGCTCTTCAAGATTATCCTAAATGCGGTTTTACGATAGAACAAATAATGTACTCTATTCGCAAGGCAATGAAAACTAAAACTAAGTTTGGTCTGACCTATATAACTAACGAATCGGCAATAGGTCCAACAGGAAAAGAATCAAGATGGGTGCTAGAACCTTAATCTTCCACTTATCTTTTATTGGTTATTTTTGCCTTTAGAAATAATGCATACTAATAACCAACTCCTGTAATACATACCGATAAGTCGTGGAAATCTATAGAATTTTGATAGATTTCCACGACTTATCGACACATTATCTTTAGATTTTCGATTTTACCAAATCGCATTTTACATGCTTATACAACATATTCTCATTCTCTACCATAATATCATAAGAAGGAATATTGGGAGATTCAAATGTACCATAAGCATCTACAACTAAGACAATACCATCCTTCAACGTATTATCCCATTGGAATGTGACCAAGTCACCAACCTTGAATAGTTCATGAGTGAACGTATTTCCATTCTTTTCCTTGATTGCCAGAATATCTTTATTCATAAATCTATTTTTTTCTATCACGACATTGCTACCATGATATAATTTTAGCATCCTATTCGTCCTCCATTCTTTTGGTACAATTTGGCAATATCCTCCACCGCATCCTCTATAGAAAGAGTATGCTCAGCCGCATAGCAATCAATAAGGAAGTCTATTCCTTCAAATCTACGCAGATAGGCGTACGAAACTGCCAATGAAAGCTTAAAACGATTCGCAAAAGCACCAACGCAGCAATTCACGTATTCAATTATATTATGAGTCAAATCCATATTCTCCGCTTTTAAATTTTTTAATCACAAATATAATGAAATATTTCGAAATCACCAACTTTTTCCGGCATTTTCTTTTATTAAAAAGAAAAAATGTCACATCAGAATACCAATAAGTGTTTGAATCGTGGCCATTTTACATTGAACTTGGTTAAACATTGACACATATTCTACTATTCAATGAAAGCTCAATCGTTAAACGAATAATAAGTCACCCTATGGCATTATGGAAATGCAGATCCAAAGAGACGAAGTGAGACTTACTGCGATATTAGAATAGAAATTATTAAACGACAAGGCATATTCGGCATTATAGTTTCCTCCAGTTTGAACTATCCAAATTTTTCTACAAGTTGCCCATTTTGGCAATTCTCTAAAGTCATAACTCAAAGAAACACAACAGAATACAAAATTAACCATTTCAACCACGTGGTTGAAATGCTCGCCTATATTTATCCTTTTTTAACTAGCTATCTAACCCAATTTATCTGCAAGGTTTATTTACATTTATTTATAACACAACGCCAGAATATAATCATAACGATTACATAAGAGACTTAGCCACATAAATACTAACGCGTGTTAAACAAGCAATATTCTTGCAAGTATTCGACATCAAACTACCCATTTACGAAGAAAAAAGCTTATCTTTGCATCAGTATTAATAAGAAAATGACATTGTTATGATACTTAGAGCTACATTTGAAAATATATATTCCATCAAGGATGAGACTCAAATCAGCTTTGTGGCAGGTAAGAGCAACGCACATCCGTCTCATGTTTCCCGTGCAGAGAAGCGTGACGATATTTCTGTGCTGAAGGCTGGTATCGTGTATGGTGCCAATGCTTCCGGAAAGAGCAACGTCATCAAGGCCATTGCCCTGCTCCAGCAGATAGCCAATGGAAGCTTTCCGCAAAGCAAGGTGGAACCTTTCAAGCTTGCTGATACCGAAGAGAAAAACTCTAAGGTAGAAATCGAGTTCAAGACCAAGGGTAAGTGCTTCGCCTATGGCATGGAGTTCACCATCGGAGGAATCAAGGAGGAATGGCTGTTTGAAATCAACAGCCGTACCGACAAGGAAGTTTTCACCAGAAAGGTTACAGCTGACGGCAACGAGTTCACGTTTGGCAAGGTGGATGGAAATGAAGAAACATTCATGCTCCTGAAGTTCATCGCCCACAGTACTCCTTCCGACTCCAGCTTCCTTTCAGAATATGTGCGCAGAAACGGCAAGGGACTTGAAACCATTCGCATGGCCAAGAACTGGTTTGCTGACGGCTTGAAGATTATCTTCCCAAGCACACGACTGCAGGGAATTTCTTTCCTTACTGAAAACAATGATGAGCTGCAGGAAACGACACGCTCACTTCTTGCCTATTTCAACACGGGCATTTCTGACGTGCGCCTGTATAAAATCAAGAAGGAAGATGTGAACTTATCTTCTGATTTGCTTGACAACATACTCAGCAAGGCCAAGAACGGCAAGGCGTACAGCATGGCTGCCACAGTTGGAGGCGAAATGCTTCTTTTCGAGGTAAATGCCAACGGAGGATATGAGATTTACAAGCAGAAGGCTGTCCACCGGAATCTTACTTCCGGCACAGAGGTAGTATTTGATTTGAGCGAAGAATCTGATGGCAGCATCCGGTTGCTTGACTTCATCCCAATGCTCATTGATTTGAAGCAAAATGAAGTTGACTATCTCATCGACGAGATTGACCGCAGTATGCACCCGATGCTCTCGCAGAAAATCTTAGAGTGCTATTTTTCAGGACTGGAATCAGGAAGAGACACTCAACTCATCTTCTCTACTCATGAATGCGACCTGCTCAACCTCGACCTTATCAGAGCTGACGAAGTATGGTTTGTCGAGAAGGGAAAGGATGGAGCATCTCATCTTACATCCTTGGCAGAATTCAAGCCTCGTGAAGATGTCCGCAAGGGTTATCTATTAGGACGCTATGGAGCCATTCCGTTGCTTCCTAAGGAGGCTATGAAGTGGTAAATACAGACTGCTATAGGTTTCTAAATACATTTCAAATCCACGTGCTTTTCGGTGCAAAGCACCAAAAAAGTTGCGATTCCCGTGGAAATCTATTAAATATTGATACATTTCCACGACTTATCGATATATTTTTGTATCTTTGCCACCTAATAAATAGAGAATAAAACAAAGAATACGATATGTTAATAGGCAGAGAAAATGAAATAGCAACACTCCACGGACTGATGAGTTCTGATGAATCACAATTCGTGGCTGTTTACGGAAGACGACGTGTCGGCAAGACCTTTCTTATCAGAGAGGCCTACAAGGGTCATTTCGTTTTCCAGCATACCGGCACATACGGAGCCACTCGCAGGCAGCAGTTAAGCGACTTCCGAGAATCTCTTTATCTTGCCGGAATGGGGAAATGCGCAATGCCTAAGACATGGTCTGAGGCATTTGGACTGCTGTGGAATTTCCTGAAGACGTTCCCGGAAAACGAGGAGAAGAAGGTTATCTTCATCGATGAACTTCCTTGGATGGACACGACAAAATCCAATTTCGTCCGTTCACTCGACCATTTCTGGAACGCCTGGGCTTCTACGAGAAAAGACCTTATCCTGGTCATCTGCGGAAGCGCCACATCATGGATCATCGACAATGTGGTCATGAACTACGGCGGTCTTCACAACCGTCTTACATGCAAGGTTCTGCTGCAACCATTCACCCTCAGAGAGTGCAAGCAGTATTGCGAAGCAAAGAATCTGGGCTACAAGGACCGGCAGATTCTCGAAGCTTACATGGCCTTGGGAGGAATCCCATACTATTGGAGCTTCCTGAAAAAGGGAATGAGCGTAGCACAGAATTTCGACCGGATATTCTTCCAGCCAGGCGGAGAACTCACACAAGAGTTTGATGCTCTCTATGCTTCCCTGTTCAAGAATCCACGCTGCCACATCGCAATAATCTCTGCCCTTGCGAAGGCGGAACAGGGACTGCTCAGAGAAGAGTTGCTGAAAGCGTCGAAACTCTCAGACAACGCAGATTTCTCGAAAGCGCTACAGGCACTGGAGCAGTGCGGTTTCATCCGCAAGTTCACAGCCATCGACAAGAAGACGAAGGATGCGACCTTCCAGCTCATAGACAACTACACCCTATTCTACTTCGATTTCATACCGGAGAATACCAATGGTGATGAACATTTCTGGTCTTCATCCGCAGGTTCATCCATCCATTACGGTTGGGCAGGAAGAGCATTCGAGCGTGTCTGCATGCAGCACGTCAACCAGATCAAGGCAGCCCTCGGCTTCTCAGCCGTTGTGAGCAGCGTACATTCCTGGTCTTACAAGGGAACGAAAGACCCTGCCACCGGCAAGACGCTGACGAAGGGAGCACAGATAGATATTCTCATCGACAGAAATGACGATACAATTAATCTCTGTGAGATGAAATATACCAACGCCCCTTACGTTATTACAGAAGAAGAGAACAACCGCATCCGCAACCGAAGGGAGACCTTCATCAGGGAAACAGGCACCGAGAAAACGGTACTCATCACGATGATCACCTCCTATGGACTTGCGCCAGGCGGCTATTCTGATGACATCCAATGCCAGCTGACGATGGCAGATTTATTCAGATAAAAGCCGACCTCTCAAAAATGATAAAAAACCACGTTTTAGCACGGAAAGTACCCCCTGGACAGACTACAAATCAGTATGATTTTCTTAAAAAGTTTGGCTATCTCACCTATTCTTTGTACCTTTGTCGGCAATTACAATATTAAAATCAAACAATTATGGAGTTACTGATGTTTCTTTTTAGCAGGTATAGTTGCTATCATCGGTACAATAGAAGTAATACGAAGAGTCAGAAGAATGCAGGATGTAAAAGCTCCCCTATTTCTTTCTGTGAGTTCTTGTGTATTGCTGCTTGTTGCAGGAATAATTCTTTCGTAAAATTATGGCATTAGAAATAAAAAGCACACCTGTATTGACAGGTGAAGACGCTGAACGTTTTATACGTGAGGCAGAAGAGAATGAGAGAAATCCACAAAGGAGAAAATTGCTTTTCTCGTTTGAGGATATTGACAGAATGATGGAACGTTCACGAAAATATCTTAAAGAGCATGGAGGAAAAGGACCTTTCGCAAAGTAAGCAGTTTCTCTTTGAAAGGAACGTAAAGAATAACCGCTGTTGTTATGTGCGCTTATAGCGTTTGTACGTCCTCAGTGGAAGCCTATCGTTGTTGTGTGCGATTAAGTTCGTGTTTGCCTCTTCCAGAGGCTGGACGTGACAGATAGGCTTGCCCTCGGTACTTTGGTATCGAGGGCTTTATTATGTTCTCAATCTTTTTCGAAAAATACGCTAAAATCTGGAGAATAGCTTAAAATGGGCAATCTATGACGATTTTACCTCAATAGAGACTATGATTTAGCAACATTCTGCATGCATTTACCATCAAACAACACTCTTTGGCTGCAAAAATACTAAAAACCTCAAATCTGCAACTAAGCCCTTCAACGTCCTTCTTGCGTGTACACGTCCTCTCATTACTGAATTAGTAGATAAATTGAGGCTGAAATGCCCACTTCTGCCTACAACATCCCCTTACCCCATAATGCGACTTGAGACAATACGCAGTATCATACCCATAAGTTGTAGGCGTTATCCAAAATCAGTCTGGAATACATCTGCATAAGCATTGTTACAGGTATAGATATTCGGCACATACCGCCTTAATGTCCTGATCCACTTGGCTGGTACAGAGACAAATCTGAAGACAAACGCTTTTATACGACTTGATGCATTGAGTCCGAACCTCTTTATGTCAAGTCTTTGGATAATGGCCTTGTAAAAGTTACGGATAAAAGTGCTGAAAGAAGAAGGAACACGGTGTTCTCTGCCATGAAGGATTTGGGCAATCTGTCCCACCCGAAACCATTGTTCATATCATCGAAAAATCCTGCACACCGTCCATCCGTTTCTGTCTTTGAATCGTCGGTATGCTTTACCATTCCATTTCTCAACAAGGATAGAGTTCAATTCAAACGCAATACCATTGATTTCCTCAATCTTCCAGCCTCTGAGAGCAAAGAAGTCATTATAGAGCGAACCGCAGCGGTTTGCACGGATATAGAAGGATGAGAGAACAGATGATTACGCTGTACTGATAACCGAAGGTTTTCGTTAAGCCAAATAAGCAGAGCTAAGTTTACTTAAGCTCTGCCATGACGAGAAAACGTGCCAAGAAAAGGAACAATCTACACCTTAGACCGAGGGTCGAGTCGATTACAGATGACATTGTGGAGTCAAATTGCTCATGATAGAAAATATTCCTCCGAAAGGAGTGAGTTTCTCAGATTTTATTTGTATTTTTGCCATGCCATATCAGAGTTTTGCTTGTTTATTTTTGCAACACTAAGATAAGTGAAAATTATGACATGGCAAAATCCTGTGCAACTTTTTGTTGCTCAGGTATATAAAAGGTTTAATTTGCAATAGTGTTGCGGAATTAAGGTTATCAAGAATGGTTACAAGTCATTATTGAATAATAATTTAGAAGATAATTTTCATGTCGCTTGTCCCATGATTTGAGACTACCCTATTCTACCTTTACACCGAAATTGTGATAGTTGTACATAAAAAAATAACTTTTAGATTCTATGAAGATACTGCATACGAGTGATTGGCATTTAGGTCACACACTTTATAACTACGACCGTACGGAGGAGCAGATGGTAATGTTGCTTCAGATGGTGAATATCGTCAGGGAGCATAAACCGGACGTGTTCTTGCTCTGCGGTGATGTTTACCACACTCCTCAGCCATCAGCAGCCGTACAAACGATGTTTACTAACGCATTGGTTGAGATTCATAACGCCAATCCTGATATGACGATTGTTATCACAGCAGGTAATCATGATAGCGGTACGAAGCATGATATTTTCCGTACACCATGGAAGGCATTGAAGGTTTATACGATTGGTAGTGTTGATGCCAACCAGAAGGAAGACATGATCATAGAAATACCAGGAAAGGGATATGTGATTGCCGTTCCGTACGCAAACGAGAGAAACATGCCAAAAGGTTTGTTCCAGGAGTTGCTTGATATTGCCAACGAAAAGAATGTGGATAATCTTCCTGTTGTGATGACGGCTCACACCACAGTTAGAGGTTGCGACTTTGCCGGTCATGAGAATGGATCCGAATATGCAGTAGGTGGCATTGAGTCATACGACCTTGATGAGGTGGGTACAGGTTATGATTATCTGGCACTTGGTCACATACATCACGCACAATTCATTCACTCTGGCAAGCACAATGTCAGATATTGCGGAACGCCGATTCCTGTTTCTTTCGATGAAAACTACAAGCATTCTGTGTCGATTGTCGAGATTACCGAGCATGGTGAAAAGCCTACGGTTGAGGAAATCGAGATAGACCCACATCGTCCGTTGGTTACTCTTCCGACAGAAGGTGTTGCTACATGGGAAGACGCGAAGGAGTTGCTTGAAAACTACCCTAACGACATAGAAGCATACATTCGACTGAATGTGGAAGTGGACGATTTCCTTCCTGTAGAAGCAAATGCAGAAGCTCTCATGATATGTGAAGATAAGAAATGCAGATTCTGCGTGATCAACTCACGAAGATTAAACAAGAATCGCAGAGAGGCAAAAGTCATGTCAGTACAAGAGTTTAAGACTGAGGAACCTATCGGAATAGCTGAACGTTATGCCGAAGACATGGGAATAGAGTTCGATAGCGACCTCAAAGAACTGTTCAACGAGACGCTTGCCGCACTTAAAGAAGAGGAAAGATTATAAGATTTTAAGGTTTCGAGGTTATAAGGTTTTGAGGTTTATTAGAAAAAATATTGGCAATGAAATTCCAGAAGCTCACCATACACAATATCGCATCTATCGAGGATGCTGTCATCGATTTTGAGGCACAGCCGCTGGCTGATAGCGAAGTATTTCTGATAACCGGTAAGACGGGTGCAGGAAAGTCAACCATTCTTGATTCCATCTGTCTGGCTCTTTATGCTGATACACCACGTTTGTACAGCACTAAGATGCAGGGTGTAACGATGGATGCTGAGAAAGAAGTTAAGATTGACGATCCACGTCAGCTGATGCGTCGCAATACCATAGAGGCATTCGTTTCGCTCACATTCATCGGCAGCAATGGCATTAACTATGAAGCCACATGGGCAGTTGCTCGTGCCTACAAGAAGGTCAGCGGTTCCATAAAGGGAAAAAACTGGGAACTGAAGAACCTTGACACACATGTCACCTTGACCAAGGACGCTGAGATAAAGAATGAAATACGAGCTGCTGTAGGCTTGGATTTCAATCAGTTCTGTCGTACCACCATGCTTGCCCAAGGCGAATTTACGCGTTTCCTGAACAGTAAAGATGACGAGAAGGCTGAGATTCTGGAAAAAATTACGGGTGTTGATGTATATTCAAAGATTGGTGCAAAGGTTTATGAACTGACCGACAAGAAGAAAAGGGAATGGGAGGATGCCAAACGAATCGTTGAAGGAACTCGAACACTCTCGGATGAGGAAATAGCAGAGAAGCAAGAGAATCTGTCGATACTTGACAAACAATACCAGGAGATAAAGACAGAAAGCGACAAGGATGTTACAAAGCGAAATTGGCTCTCGAAAGAGGCTGAACTTACCAAAGCTTTGAATGATGCTGCAGAAGCATTACACATAGCCAATGAAGTCGTTCAGAGTGAAGACTTTAAGCAGAAGGAACAAAACGTCAAGGATTGGAATGCGACTATTGATGCCCGTCTGTGGATGACTGAGGTGAAGAAGGCTTCAGGCACTCAGGAGGAACAGAAAAAGGTTCTTGAAGAGTTGTCAGAAACTTACTCTGTATTGTCAGGTGGACAGAAATACACAGAAAACGAGGTTGGCAAGATAGAGGCTGAAATAAAAGAGATTGAGGTATTTATCTCTACTGAAGCTGATAAAGTTAGTGTATATGGGAATGCTCAGACAATTGTTGGTCATCTGAATACCATCGATGAGGGACGTGAAGCAATCAAGAAGAGCCAGACAGTTATTGAGTCGGAGAACAAGAAACTGAAAGAAGAGCTCACTCCTTTGTTTGAGAAAGCTAAGGAAGATGCCAAGAGCGCTAAGGATGCTTTTGAGCAAGAAGAAGCAGAGGTAAAGGCTAAAGAAGATGCTGTTACGGCACTTAACCTGCCCGAACTGCGTGAAAAGCGAGATTCTGCTAAGGAATTGCTGGGCAAGATTACGACTGCCAAGGAGCGAATCGAAACGCTGGAATCTGCTAAGTCTCAACATAAAGCAACCCGCAAGAATCTTGCAGAACAAAAGCTGGCACTTGACGAGAAGATTGCAAATTCTGTTGCAATGGAAGCCCCTATCCATGATGCAAAGATCAAGATGGATGTTCGCAAGGAAGATCTCGGCAAGCAAAGCGATACGGTCAACAAGTTTGCTTCGACCCTAAGAACGAAACTTCAGGTGGGTGACATCTGTCCTGTATGTCGTCAGGAAATCAAGTCTGCACTCCCCCAAGAAGAGGAACTGGCTGCTCTTGTTGGTGGATTGAAAGAAGCATACGAAGAAGCAGAAAAGGAGCACAAGAAGTTGGTTGATGCAAAGGTTAAACTTGACGCAGAAATCAAGTCAGAATCAAAAGCATACGAGCGAGAACTTAAAGCATTCAATGAAGACAAATCTATGGCTAATGCAGAATTGAAAGCAATGGATGCATGTAAGGCTTGTGGTATAGAGAAGTTGGATGACATGGTTGGTGAGCTTGCCGAATCCACTACCCTATCCACTCTATCCACGCTTGAAGAATCGACATCAAAGACATTGGGTGAGCTTAATGCTAAAATCAAAGATGGCGAGACGCAGGAAACAGAGGCTAAGAAACTTAGAAAGATACTTGAAGCAAAGCGCAAGAATGTTGATATTTTAGCAGCAAAAGTTCCCGAAGCGGAGAAGGCGACAACTGAGTGCAAGGGTAGAATAATTACAGCCGAAGCACTTGTGTCATCGAAGAAAGGTGAAGTCGAAAATGCTATGCAGAAAGCGTCGGAGCTAATTGCTGGTGATTGGCAAATTGACTGGAAAGAATCACCAAAGGAATTTGCCACAGTCCTCACCTCTTCTGCCCAAGCATACAATGGCAAAGTTCAGAAGAAGCAAACACTTGCTGGCAATCTCGAAACAGCAAAGGCAAACGTGGAGAATATTCATAATATTATGGTGACTATCCTTTCTGCCATGCCTTCATGGAATGACATTGAACCTGATAATGTTGGCAAGGTTGAGAATCTGCTCACAAAAGCCAATACACTCAATACCTCTGTGGTTACCACTCTCAGCAAGTTGAAAACGGCTGAGGAAAGTCAGAACCTTAACCAAACGAATCTCAACAGCTTCCTTGCAGAACACCTGGAGCTCAATATGGAACGTTTGGAGGCTCTGAATGCTTATACATCTAATGATATTTCGCGCGAGAATGAATCGCAGAAGACTGCCCATGAGGCTGTCGTTGCCAAGAAAACGCTCTTCGACAATGCAGAGAAACTTTTTGCCGTACATCAGACAAAGAAACCTGAACTGGCAGAAGAAGACACTCTCGAAACACTCAATGAGCGTATAGAAGGCATTGAGAAACAGCTTGCAGAGATTGGCGAGAAAAAGGGAGCCATCAACCAGGAACTCAAGACGGACAAGGAGAACAAAGAACGTCTTGGTGCCCTCATAAAGGAAGCTGACGACAAGAAGGTGGTTTATCAGAAATGGTCAAGATTGAATCAGTTGATTGGTAACTCCTCTGGTAGTACATTCCGAAAGATTGCCCAGAGTTACGTCTTGACAAGCCTCATACACTCTGCCAACAGTTATATGAAGACTTTGACTGACCGTTACACCCTAAAAGTGACTCCAGGAACATTCGTTATCTCATTGGAAGATGCATACCAAGGATTTGTCAGTCGTGCAGCCAGCACCATCTCAGGTGGTGAAAGTTTCCTCGTTTCCCTCTCGTTGGCACTGGCCTTGAGCGACATCGGTCAGCAGCTGCAAGTTGACACGCTCTTCATTGATGAGGGCTTTGGTACGCTTAGTGGCGAACCTCTTCAAAAAGCGGTAGAAACACTTCGTTCACTTCACACCAAAGCAGGCCGCCATGTGGGTATTATCAGCCACGTGGAGGAACTCCAAGAGCGCATCCCTGTTCAGATACAAGTGACCCAAGAGGGCAATAATTCAAGTAGTAAAATCAAAATTATTCCTGAAAATAGGAATTTTTCTTAAGCATGTTCCATGATTTGGGACTACATTCAGTTACTTTTGCCCCAAATTTTCAAAAAATCAATCAAGATTATGGCAAAATCATATAAAGAGCAACTTAGTGAACACGTTGAAGCTATCTTCAAAGAACATGCCACACCAGGACTCCACATCTGCGACATAGCAACAGGTGGAGGCAAATTGACAGTATCGGCGAATCGGTACCATCGTATCACTTGAAACGATACCATCATAGCGCCCCAATCGGTACCAAAAAGATGTAAAGTTCTGCTCATGTAAAATGATAACCACCTATCTTTGCAGAAGACTATTAAAATCTGTATAGATTAGGCACAAAGTAATGTAAACATGAGCAAATTAAAACGTTCATTTCAAATGTTAGCGGAAAATTTCAGCAATGTCCTCAACCGTGAAGACAAAGTTGTTAGTCAATAACACAACAGGTTTCTCGTTCGCATAAAATATCTCCACCCTTCGTGCCTCATGGATGAGTTTCCCTCTTGTAAAACGTACTTTTTGGTCAATATCCGCCACAAGTCCCTTTGTATTGACGTACCTAACGGATTCAAATACCTCATACTTAAGATTTTTCTCCATTTTGGTTACGTAGCAAACGCCTTCTTCTGTAAGACGTTGGAATTGGGCATGTCGACATAACCACGATCCATTGCCAAAGTTGAGTCTTTTGGCAGATGGACCTCTTTTAGCAGGTAATGGTCGTGTTTAGCGGCGGATTAGCTCCTGCAAACGTACTGAGACGAACCAAATAGTTCATTCCGAGGTGTCCGAGTTTGTGAGCCTCTGCCATCATGTCTTTTTCGAGTTCGCACAGAGAATCAAAGTATTTGAGTATGCCGAACAACATTACGACGAAATGTTGGTAACCGTCAAAACGTTTCTCATAAGCCTCGCTTCTTTTTCTTTCCATGCTTATTTAAAGAATTTTCTCCTTGTCGAGTAACTTTAATACTTGACTATAGACCTGCTGTGCGGTAAAATGACTATCTTTGCTCATGGTTATATTTTTATTTATCAAAAACAAAGATAACCAAAAGGGCTAATACCTCGTGAGAAGTGTTAGCCCTAATTTATTTTGTTTGCAAAAGTTTACCGGTCAACAATAATTTTAAATCTTACAAAAAGCCATAGCATTTCTGATAGCGATAAAATAAAGACTGGAATAAGAAAAGAGTAAATTTTAAAGCAACTAATCGGAACTACAATCCAGAACCGCCCTAAAACCTACCCTTACAACTGCAAATATACTACAAACATTTCAACCCCACAAGAATATGAGCAAGAAAAATCAAACTTATGATGAATTTATAGAAAAATTCAAGCTAAAGAAGACTACAGACGACTGCTATACCCCCCGCTTGTGTATGAGGCTGTATTTGGCTGGGCACGCGAGCACCTCGAAGATTTGCGACTGGTACGTAAAATATGGCATTCTATGTTTTTTTTATTTTTACAGTATGAATTTATTTCTGAATAAATTTTGTATCTTTGCAGTTGAAAACAAGACAAGACATTGCATGTTAGAATATGAAAAAGATATTATTCCTACACGGATTCTTCGCCACGGGAAGCTGTCCGATGGCGAGGGCCTTGAAAGAGGCGTTTGAGGGGACGGCGGTGGTGCTTACTCCCGACCTCCCTTTGCACCCCAAGGAGGCACTGAAGGAGATTCGCTCCATCATCGACCGGGAACAGCCCGACTTGCTTCTGGGCAACAGCTGCGGAGCGTTCCTTGCCCAAATGCTGGCTCCAGTGGTGGGCATTCCTGCCCTGCTCGGCAATCCGTATTTCATGATGACGGAGTTTCTGAAGGAGCGAATCGGCGAACATGAATACAAGGCTCCGAGAAGGGACGGAAATCAGCGGCTGGTGATTGACGAGGCGCTGATTGAGGAGTTTGCGGAGCTGGAAGCCGTGCAGTTTGACCATTGCAACCCCTATTATAAGGATCGTGTGTGGGGACTTTTTGGTGAGCAGGACACCCTGGCTCACTTCTCCCCTCTCTTCCTGGAGCATTACAACAACATCTTCCATTTCCCTGGCGGTCATACGCCTACAGAGCATGAGGTAAAGACCTGGTACGCTCCCCTTGCCCAGAAAATGCTGATGGAGTTTTCAAGAAACTTTTAAACGTTTCACGGAAATAGATAGATAATTATGGAGACATTCAACGACGTAATAAGCAGGAGATGAACAGAATTGAGGAAGAGCAGCAAGTTGTGGAGCAGATGATACGTTTGTACTGCAGGAAGAAGGAGGGCAATAAGGAATTATGTTCTGAGTGCAAAGAGTTGCTACAGTACGCAACAGCAAGACTGGAACGCTGCAAGTTTGGCGAAAACAAGCCTACTTGCAAGAAGTGTCCCATCCACTGCTATCGCCCTCAGATGAAGGAACGAATGTGCAAAGTGATGCGCTGGGCTGGTCCGAGAATGATTTGGTATCACCCGATAGCTGCCATCAAGCATATAATAAGAGAATTATTACAACACGGAAATGGGTATGAGACAAATAGAAACACTCGTCTTTGATTATGGAGGTGTCATCGTGAACATTGATGATGCTTCTGTTGTAAAAGCCA
>USOQ01000065.1 GCA_900556395.1 Candidatus Segatella caccae
TTTCTCAAAAGCGAGTGCAAAAGTACAAACTATTTTTCAAACAAGCAAGAGATTCCGCAAAAAAGTTTGGAAATTAACAATTATTTAACAGTTCAAGGGCGTTTCAGGAGGTTTTCCACTTCGTTCTCATTATAATATACACGTGAGGCACACGCAGCGCGTGTGCGCCCGCACAGGTGCATGCTGGGGAAGAAAAAAAAGGAATACGGAAAGGTAAACCAAATTACAAAGTTTTCATGGGAGGTGCAAAGTGAATCAGGAAAACACAACCTGAAGGTGGAGAAACCACATCGAGCAGAAAAGGCAAAAAACTGCCCCGAAAGACGAACATACTTGCGATGGCCGATGAAAGTACTCTCAACTGCCAACGAAAGTACTTGCGATGGCCAACGCAAGTACTTTCATTTTTTAGGGGTGTTTGGACAATAAAATCAGTACGCCCACTTATCAAAGAAGAGAGATGCGTCCATCCTCGATATCAACTACCTTTTTACGTCGAGCTACACCTATTATATAATGGGCTTCCTTGGACGAGCAATGAAAATAAGCCTTAACTACTTTAACCAACTCTTCTTTGCTCACAGAAGAAACACCATTCGCATATGCTTTACGGATAGCCTTCTCAATATCAGCCATCTTGTATTCATGATGACGCTTGTGAAGATACGAAAAAACAATAATAGCAAAAACTGCTATCAAAACCACGAAGAAGGTTAAAGTCGAATTGCTCATGATATTTACAGTTAATAATGGTTTAATACATGGATATTTTCACTCACACAATGACAGTAAAATATATCTGTCGCTGCAAATATAATGATTTCTCTTCAAACTTCCATCTTCTTTACACAAAAAAAAGCAAAAAAAATATCAATTTCATTGCTATATCAAAAAATATATGTACTTTTGCCACTAAACTAAATTAACTTAGTCGAAATCCATAAGAAACATAAAGAACCAATTATAACATGAAAGAAACTGTAAAGAAAGCATTGACAGGCGATTTTAATCGCAAAAAAGGGTTCATGTTCCTAATAACAGCCCTTTTTACTGCCGTGGTATGGAATCTTCCTATCGATTGTTTTGGCATAGACGGCCTTACCGTAGTACAACAACGCATCATCGCCATCTTTGTCATGGCGGTTATGTTATGGCTCACAGAAGCTATACCAGCATGGGCGACCTCTGTTGTTATCATCTTTGTACTACTATTCGGTGCTTCCAACTCTGCCTTTAACATCATGCAAGGCTCAGAAGGCGAATATGGCAACCTGCTGGAATACCAAGGTATCATGGCCTGCTTTGCCGACCCTACCATCATCCTTTTCTTAGGAGGATTCATTATGGCTATCGCTGCTACCAAAAGTCGCCTCGACCTATTGATGGCCAAAACCCTCATTGCACCTTTTGGCAAACGCTCTGAAAATGTACTCTTAGGATTCATGCTCATCACTGGTATCTTCTCGATGTTTATATCCAACACCGCTACAGCTGCCATGATGCTCACCTTCCTTACACCTGTGTTCAAGGCTCTACCTTCTAATGGAAAGGGACGTATAGCACTGACTATGGCCATCCCTATCGGAGCTAACTTAGGCGGTATGGGTACACCGATCGGCACGCCTCCTAACGCTTTCGCCTACAAGGTACTCACCGACCCCAACGGCTTAAATCTTGACATCGGTTTTGGAGACTGGATGATGATTATGTGCCCAATGGTAATCATCATGCTCGTCATCGCATGGTTTATTATCCGAAAGATGTTCCCATTCTCACAAAAAACCATCGACTTAAAGATAGAAGGCGAAATCGAGTTTAACTGGCGAACAATTGTAGTGGCAGGAACCTTTATTCTTACCATTCTGTTATGGATTTTCGGTAAGAAATACTTCGGTATCAACGCCAACACAGTAGCCATGCTTCCTATCGCTGTATTTGCCTTTACAGGCGTCATTACAGCCAACGACTTAAAGGAGATCGACTGGGCGGTAATCTGGATGGTAGCAGGTGGTTTTGCACTTGGACTTGCTATGAATGGAACAGGACTTGCAGAGGCTGCCGTTAAGAGTATTCCTTTTGGCGAATTCAACCCAATTGTCATCATGGTGGTGTCAGGACTGGTATGCTTCTCGCTCAGTAACTTTATCAGCAATACCGCAACAGCAGCCTTGCTGATACCTATCCTTACTGTAGTTTGTGCAGGTATGGGACAATCACTCGACAGCATAGGTGGCACATCTACCATCATTATTGGTGTGGCTGTAGCAGCATCTTGCGCCATGTCATTACCAATCTCTACACCTCCTAATGCTATCGCCTACTCCACAGGATTGATTCAACAAACTGACATGGTGAAGGCAGGTTTCAGCATCGGTGTCATCAGTATGATTTTTGGCTATGCAGTACTGATCGCTTTCTGCAAGATGGGAGTCTTGTAAGCAACAAGTTAAGAAACACATCCTCATATATGAAGAAAATTGTAATCGGAATCGATGTCGGAATTTCAACAACAAAGATTGTAGGCATCGACGAAAAAGGACTGGTAATAAGTCCCATCCGCATCAAGGCCACAGACCCCATCACTTCACTCTACGGTGCCTTTGGCAAGTATCTACACGACAACAAAATAAAACTGGACGAAGTAGAACACGTTATGCTCACAGGCGTAGGAGCAGCCTATATAGATGAACGCATTTATGGTTTGCCTACCTCAAAGAGCGAAGAATTCATCGCTGATGGTTTGGGAGCTAAATACGAAAGCAAACTGGACCGCATGATTGTAGTAAGCATGGGAACAGGAACCTCTTTGGTAAAATGCGACGGAGAAAGCATCAAGCACATCGGAGGCATCGGTATAGGCGGAGGTACTCTTGCTGGCTTAAGCCGCATTATGCTCAAGACCGACGACGTGAAACAGATAACTAATCTGGCAAAAGATGGTGATGTATCAAAAATCAACCTTCTAATCAAAGACATCAGTGCTCAACCACTGCCAGGACTTCCTATGAGTGCTGTTGCATCACTCTTCAGCAACGCCAAGGCCAATGCTTCCAGAGAAGACATTGCAAAGGGACTTATCTGGATGGTGCTGCAATGTATTGGCTCTGCCACCATTCTGTCTTCACTCGAGTCAGGCATCAAAGACTTTGTTCTTATAGGCAACCTATCACTCTTGCCATTATGCAGGGAAGTCTATCCTGCCATGGAGAAAGTATATGGAGTGAGATTCCACGTACCAAAATACTCGGAATTCTGTACCGCTATAGGTGCAGCTCTCGACTATAAACGCCAACAGAAATAGACACAAAAACACATCAAAATAAGTCCTAACACAGCACTACCAACGTAAAAGGACTGAGACACAAGAAGTTAATCGTTTTGGACAACCATAGTTTTACAGAGTTATCCAAAACGATTTTTTATATACCTGAATATCAACGACTTGACATATTTTAACACAAGAAAAGTTATCCAAAACGTACAACTTTGAGATAACTTTACTATCTTTGCATTGTCCAAAACAAAGGAATTAAGACCTCTTTTTGACGTAATAAATTAGTATTAAGCAAATTAAATACATACCTTAAAGTAAAACAAGAAAATGATACAAACTGTAGTTAAGCGTGACGGACGCATCGTTGGTTTCAACGAACAAAAAATCATGGCAGCAATCCGCAAGGCAATGCTCCACACAGACAAGGGAGAAGACATCGCCCTCATTGAGCAAATCACAGACCACGTAGCCTATCGTGGTAAGAGCCAGATGAGCGTAGAAGCTATTCAGGACGCTGTAGAAATGGAGCTCATGAAAAGTGCCCGTAAAGACGTGGCACAACGCTACATTGCTTACCGCAACCAGCGCAGCATCGCACGCAAGGCAAAGACACGCGACGTATTCATGAGTATTGTAAATGCTAAAAATAACGATATCACTCGTGAAAACGCCAACATGAATGCCGACACCCCTGCCGGTATGATGATGAAGTTTGCTTCTGAAACAACAAAACCCTTCGTTGACGACTATCTCCTGAGCGAGGAGTCGCGCGACGCCGTCATGCACAACTACCTCCATATACACGACAAAGACTATTATCCCACAAAGAGTCTTACTTGTGTGCAGCACCCACTCGATGTCATCCTTAACCACGGTTTTACAGCAGGACATGGCTCCAGCCGCCCTGCCAAACGCATAGAGACAGCAGCCGTACTGGCATGTATCTCTCTGGAGACTTGCCAAAATGAGATGCACGGAGGTCAGGCCATTCCTGCATTCGACTTCTATCTGGCTCCTTATGTACGCATGTCATATCAGGAAGAAGTCAGAAATCTGGAGAAACTCACAGGCAAGGATTTAAAACACCTATATAATATAGAAATCAACGATTACCTGTTCAAAGACCTTGATGGTATGGAAGGCGATGCACGCTTGGAGCAGCACGCTATCAACAAGACGGTCAACCGCGTGCATCAGGCCATGGAAGCTTTCATTCACAACATGAACACCATACACTCACGCGGCGGCAATCAAGTGGTATTCTCATCCATCAACTACGGAACTGACACCAGTGCCGAGGGACGTTGCATCATGCGCGAAATCATGGAAAGTACCTACGAAGGTGT
Organism: Candidatus Segatella caccae; assembly: GCA_900556395.1. GTDB lineage: Bacteria > Bacteroidota > Bacteroidia > Bacteroidales > Bacteroidaceae > Prevotella > Prevotella caccae. Next base: position 4,621 of record USOQ01000065.1, read on the forward strand.
AGGAAATGGAGAAACCGCTATCTTCCCTATTCAGATTTGGAAAAAGAAACGTGGCGTTAACTATCTGCCCGAAGATCGCAACTACGACCTGTATCAGTTGGCATGCAAGGTAACTGCTCGTCGCTTCTTCCCTAACTTCCTTAACCTCGATGCTACATACAACCAGAATGAGAAATGGCATGCAGATGACCCTGAGCGCTACAAATGGGAAATCGCTACCATGGGTTGCCGTACACGTGTGTTCGAAGATCGCTGGGGCGAAAAGACAAGTATAGCACGTGGAAACCTCAGTTTCTCTACTATCAATATCGTCAAGCTCGCCATCGAGTGCATGGGCATAGAGAACAAGAAGCAACGCATAGATATGTTCTTTGCCAAACTGGATAATATCTTACAGATAACAGCTAAACAACTCGACGAACGTTTCCAGTTCCAAAAGACAGCTATGGCAAAGCAGTTCCCACTGCTGATGAAATACCTATGGGTAGGAGCAGAAAAACTTAAACCAGAAGAGAGTATAGAAAGTGTCATCAACCATGGCACCTTAGGTATTGGATTCATTGGTCTGGCAGAATGTCTTGTAGCCTTGATAGGCCATCACCATGGCGAAAGTGAGGAGGCTCAAGAACTCGGACTGAAGATTGTGACTTACATGCGCGACAGAGCCAACGGATTCAGCGAAGAATATCACCACAATTACTCTATACTTGCTACACCTGCAGAAGGTCTTAGCGGCAAATTCACAAAGAAAGACCGTAAAGAGTTTGGTATCATCCCGGGGGTAACCGATCGCGACTACTATACTAATTCAAACCACGTTCCTGTATACTACAAGTGCTCAGCACTTAAAAAAGCACAGGTTGAAGCTCCATATCACGACCTCACACGTGGTGGACACATCTTCTACGTAGAGATAGATGGTGACGCTACACACAACCCTTCAGTCATCTCGAGCGTTGTCGACATGATGGACAAATATAATATGGGCTATGGTTCTGTAAACCACAACCGCAATCGTTGTCTTGACTGTGGATACGAAAATGCTGAAGCTAACTTGGAAGTATGCCCTAAATGCGGTAGCCACCATATCGACAAGCTACAACGTATCACAGGCTACCTGGTGGGCACTACCGATCGTTGGAATAGTGGCAAGCTCGCCGAATTGCACGACCGCGTAGTACACATCGAATCACCCAAGAAATAAAGACGGGAATATAAAACTATTTAATAGATAACATTGTATAAAAAGATGATTAGCATATTAAGCATCATACACGACACTATGGTAGACGGTCCGGGATTCCGGACCGCTATCTATTGTGCCGGTTGCCCCAATCACTGTCCAAGATGTCATAACCCACAATCTTGGGACATTCAGAACGGAACCATGACATCTACAGACGAAATCATGAAAGAAATCATGAGCGACCCCTTTGCCAATGTTACGTTCACTGGCGGCGACCCTATGTTCCAACCTGAGGGATTCAAAGAACTTGCACAAGAAATACATAAGGCAAGTAATAAAACTATTTGGTGCTATACAGGATATAAATTCGAGAACTTACAGAAAAACCCACAACAACTTGCTCTGCTACAACAAATCGACGTATTGGTAGATGGCCCCTTCATCGAAGCCTTGCGCGACAAAGACCTCTTCTTCCGTGGCAGCAGCAACCAGCGCATCATCAACGTTAGAAAATCGCTGGAATCAGGAAAAGTCGTAGAACTTAATCTTACTACCGACAATCCGAACCCACAACTTTAATCTACGCCAGACATAGCAACATGAGCTGTGTCTTTCAATTCTGTCATCAACAAATCCACATAGTCACGTTGCCAATCATTCAGATGGCAACGTTCATTGCCATAAAGTAACAAATCAACATCTATCACAACACGCTCATTCATCTTATCTTCTGGTTTACGCCCGCATAATCTCTCAATACGCTTCAGTTCGTCTTCAACACGTTGAAGCGACCAAGGTGTATAAGCCAATACCAACATATTAAGAAAACGAGAAGAAGACTTCATTCCTATAGGCTTAGTCCACATACGTCGAGTAAGCCAAACTTCACCAAATGTTTGCTTAAGAAAACCGACAGCCTGCTCTATATGTTGTTCAGGAAGCGTATTAGATCCCAGTGAAATGATAATTTTTGTCACAATCATTGCATATTTTTATTCTTTGCAGTGCAAAGTTAGTGAAAATACTTAAAAAATGCATCTGTTATCCATATTTTTTTATATTTTTGCAATATGAATAGCATACATAAACATATCGTAAGCTTTGCCTTATTGCTCGTGTGCACTGCCAGCAACGCACAAATGAGATGGAATCAAAGCTATCAAACATATATCAACCAGTATAAGGATCTGGCCATAGAGCAGATGCTTCGTTATCGCATACCCGCCAGTATAACACTTGCACAGGGACTCTTTGAAAGCAGAGCTGGACAGAGTGACCTTGCCCGACAAGGCAACAACCACTTTGGCATCAAATGCCACAACTGGACAGGACCAACCCAATATCACGATGACGACGCTCGTGGCGAATGCTTTAGAGTTTATCAAGACGCTAAACAGAGCTACGAAGATCATAGTCTCTTTTTGGCAAGACAATCCCGATATTCACGACTATTCAATCTTAGTCCAACCGACTATAAGGGTTGGGCACATGGCCTTAAGGCTTGTGGTTATGCCACAAATCCTCAATACGCCAGCAAACTCATCCAAATCATTGAATTATACAAGTTGAACGACTATGATAAGGCAAAAAGCTATGATCGCTTTATGGCTACCCATAGTGGAACAGACAAGCCTATCAATGCAGAAGGAACATTACATCCCATACATATATTTAACGAAAACTATTATCTCTATGCCAGAGAGGGTGATACATTCAAAAGCATAGGCAGAGAGGTAAACATTAGTTGGCGTAAGTTGGCTAAGTACAATGAGATAGATAAGAAGACTATCCTGCACAAGGGAGACATCGTCTATCTAAAAAAGAAACGCAAAAAAGCGCCTAAACAATACAAGAAACGTCCTCATACGGTGATGCCAGGAGAAAGCATGTACACCATATCACAAAAGTATGGCATACGATTAAAGAATCTATACAAGATGAACCATCTCTCACCAAACTTCCAGATACGTCCTGGCGTATTGTTGAAAGTCAGATAAAAAGGAATAAGAATAAGAATAAGAATAAGAATAAGAATAAGAATAAAAGCAATAGACAATGAGAAAAATGAATATATGCATACTTGTCATAGCCCTCATGTTGATGCCCAACATGGCAAAAGCTCAGGACTTTGCTAAATATTTTGTTGACCAAACACTTCGAATTGACTATATCTTTGCAGGCAACACGCAACAGCAAATGATTGCAGTCGATGAGCTCAACGTCATACCACGATGGTATGGCAAAAAGCAACGTCTAAGCGAATTACCTATGGAGGGAAACGGCCAGATTACGGTTCGTGATCACAAGTCTGGTCATGTCATCTATAAAAATTCATTCTCCACACTCTTTCAAGAGTGGCTAACTACACCTCAAGCACAGACACAAACCAAAAGTTTTGAGAATATATTTTTGGTACCTATGCCCAAGGATACCATTGATGTTACTATAGACCTTCGCAACAATCGTCGCGATATAACTACATCGCTAACGCATCAGGTTGTTCCTGGTGATATCTTGATAAGACATCAAGGCGAGCACCCCACTCCCTACACAACACTACAAGCAGCAGCCGACACGACACATTGCATCCATATCGCTTATCTGGCAGAAGGCTATAGAGATGAAGAGATGGACCAATTTATCAAAGATGCACAAACAGCAACCGAAGCTCTGTTCGCTCACGAACCTTTCAAAAGCGAGAGAAACAAGTTTAACATCATTGCTGTAAAATCACCATCAGAGCATAGCGGGACAAGTGAACCCTCTAAAGGTATTTGGAAACAAACTGCACTCAGTTCACACTTTGACACATTCTATAGTGACAGATATCTTACAACACTACATCTCAAAGATGTACACAACTGGCTTGCAGGAACCCCATACGAACACATCATCATATTAGTAAACACCGAGAAGTATGGCGGTGGAGGCATTCTCAACTCCTACAACCTGTCGATGACACACAATGAATGGTTTAAACCGGTTGTTGTACACGAATTTGGACATTCGTTTGCAGGATTAGCAGACGAATATGCTTATGAAGACGAAGCACTACCGATGTACCCACATGACGTTGAGCCATGGGAAGCCAACATAACAACGCTGACCCATTTTAAAGGAAAATGGGAAAACCTTATCAAAGCAGGGACACCTATTCCCACCCCTACCTCTCGAAAAGCTAAAGACATCATGACAAAAATAGGCGTTTACGAAGGAGCAGGTTATAGTCTTAAAGGAGTATATCGAGGCACACAGGATTGTCGTATGCGAACGAATCAGAATCCAGAGTTCTGTCCTGTTTGCCAACAAGCCATTCGACGCGTTATTGATTTCTATACAGAATAAGAAACTTCATATTATCAGTAATCATAAAAAGAATATATATATGAAACAACTAACAACGGCAATCAATTACCTATTAGTCCAACTCGACGAATTGACAACGTTAGAACAAGAGTTAGTAAAAAAAGCCATAGACGCCACACAAAACTCTTACGCACGCTACAGCAATTTCCATGTCGGAGCAGCTTGTTTGTTGGAGAATAACCAAATCATCATAGGAGCTAATCAGGAGAACGCAGCATTCCCCTCTGGACTATGTGCAGAACGAACAGCTATTTTTGCCGCACAAGCTAATTATCCAGACCAACCAGTTATAGCTCTTGCCATAGCTGCTAAAAATGTCAATGGATTACTGAAGACCCCTATCTCACCCTGTGGTGCATGCCGACAAGTAATACTGGAGATAGAAGATCGTTACCAGCGTCCTATTCGCATTCTGCTCTATGGCACAGAAGGCATCTTGGTTTTCGACAGCATCAAGGATTTACTTCCTTTCAGTTTTGTTGATGCCAATATGCGCTAAAGCCTCTGTCACTACTTTCTCATTCAGCGCTTTCAGCATATTTCCTATCTGTACGATACGAGCTTGTTCGTCGTTAGGCCTATACTGCTGAAAACCCATTTGTGCTGCATAGAAATAACTCCAGGCATTGGCCCATTCTTCACGAAACAGATAACAGAATCCCAAGCGATAACATGCTTCTGCTCGTTCTTTATCATAGCACAACTTGAGCATATCTTGATAACATGGTATGGCTTGGTCATAATTCTGAAGATTAAAATAACTCTCCGCTATGGCCCAATAATAAAAAGAACGTTCATGCGGTGCAAAATGCACTAATTTAGGTATTGCATAGCTAAGATGTTTGACCGCATTTTCGTAGTCCCAAGCATAATAAAAGCACACACCTAAATACGCCTTATAACGTGGATTCAAACGATAATGCAGGTCCAATCCCTGGAGAATAAGAAGGCACTCATGATATTTTTGAGAAGCAAAATATTCCAGAGCTTTTCCCAATAGCTCTGCATCTTTTTGCCTGTTGGGTGTTTGCGTGCTTTGCGCATGCCCCAACAGGCAAATACACACAAAAGCAACAAGGGTTAGCCATCTCAAAGCCAACCCTTTGCTTGCATACCGCAAGCTCTTTATTTTTTTTCTATCGTTTACCAAACTCTTTACTTATTTACCACTCTCTTTATCTTCCTTTTTCTCTTGACGCTGGTAACATCCTGCATCAGGTTTTTCCGAATCACGCTCATTACCATCTCTGTCTTGAGCAGAAGCCTTCGGATTAGCCCACCCTACGGCTGCAGAGTTACCACACAAATGGAAGTCGTATACAAAATTATCAGTATCAAACTTAGAGAAGTGTTGCTTACCAAAGTAAATATACTTTTCATCTCGCTCTATGGAATCACCCTCTTCGTAGAGGATGCTATCACCAAAAACAATATCTGGGAATTTTTCCTTATCCTTGTCCGACAACTGAACAGTACGCAAGACACTATAACTAAAATTGGCATGCAACGGCTCTTCATCTACTGGCGTCCAAACAACTTCGTCGTCGGCATATCCTGTAACAAGAGAGTTAGATACATCCAACTGATGAACAGGAGCCTTAAAGCCGATAGCAGAAGCACGGCGATAGTCAAACGGATAAAACTGAGCCAGCGTAGTATAATTCATCGAAACAGAACCTCCATAGACATATAGACAATGGTTCAGTGTATTTGAAATCAAACAGTTCTCAATGGTTACGATAGCAGCAGAATCAACCTTGACACCATAGCCCTGACAATTATGAATAGTAGATTGCAAGAGTTCCAACTTAGACTGTTTGGCTATAGATTCATCATGACAAGAATCTACCAGAATACCATTGTAAGTACTATGAATATCAGCAAACTTGATTTTGTTTCCAACAGAAGAACTGCGAAGTCTCAAGCCTTGCCACTGACCTGGCGTGCGGTCATAAGGCAGATAGTCGAACATATTATCAATACGGTCGCCGCGCAACAACACCTCATTGCCTTTCTCACCTTCGATATGTAATGTTCCATATACATCGAGTCCTGCATTCTCATGAAAATATAATTTCACACCAGGCTTGATAGTAAGTGTGGCAGTACTGTCCACCTTGATTCCTCCGTATACGACAATAGGTTTGCCCTCATTAGCAATCTCCTCAGTCTCACCCTTAGCAACCTTCTTACCATCTTTCCACAACAGGGCATCCCAAGAATAGGCATGAAGGTTCACCTTCTGCTGCACACCGCTCTCCAGTTGGAAGATAAGATTGTCTTCTACCAAGTTAGGCTCATTGGAATGTTGCATCTTAGAAGTGAGTTCCACAAACACACGAATACTATCTCCCTTTCTTATCTCTACATCATGAGTTTGAAAACCAGCAGTCTGCCCAAGATAAGAACCATCGACATTTACACGGAAACCATTTTGGTTACCGCCTTCTAATCTCACATTCTGACATCTAATACCTTTACTTGAGCGATTATATACCCACATCGTCTTCGTAGGAGTCGGAACATTAGAAAAGGTTGTATCCAAACTTAACGTATCAGTAGAAAATGACAACACATGACTTGTAGAAGTCGTGAAACTATCGTCGTCTACACACGCAGCCATCACCAGTCCGAAGACTGCACACCATATATAAAATATACCTTTAATCTTTTTCATTATTTATATAACGAAAATAATCATAGTTTATTGCTTTACATAAGCAAGACTATATAAATAAGGCAAATATGGAAGCTCCGATAACAGTCATAACACCACAAACCACAATAGAAAGACTACTCATTGCTCCCTCTATCGTTCCCATCTCCATAGCCTTGGCTGTACCAAGAGCATGAGACGAACAGCCTATAGCAATACCTTTTGCGATAGGTTCCTCTATCCTCAATAACTTGAGAAACACCTCTGCAAAAATATTACCCAAAACTCCGGTAATGATGATAACAACTACAGAGACTGAAACATGTCCACCCAACTCTTCAGAAACACCGATACCGATGGCTGTGGTTATAGACTTAGGCAAGAAGGTGACGTAGGCAGCATGATCAAAATGAAAGAGCAAGGCCAAAGCCAAAACAGAACATAAACTGGCCATTACTCCCGAAAAGATGCCTATTAAGACAGCACGATAATTACGTTTCAAGAGTTCTACCTGCTGATACAAAGGTACTGCGAGACAGATGGTAGCAGGTGTAAGCAAATAGCTGATGCAGTTGGCTCCTGCGCTATAGGAAGAATAACTAACATCAGTAATCAAGAGTACACCTATCACCAAGACAATAGATATGAGCAAAGGATTCATCAAAGACCATCCCGTTTTAAGTTTCAACGCCAAGCCTATACTATAAGAAGCTAAACTTATAAGCACACCAAAAAATACAGAATCTTGAAATATCATTGTTTCTTCTCCTTTCCTTTACGTATAACATACTGAGTGAGCATTCCAGAGACACCCATTACAATAAAAGTTGAAATAACCGTAACGATAATGTATTGAAACCAAGCTTGACTAACAGAAGCCCAAGAATCTATCAACCCTACAGCAGCAGGAATAAACATAACAGGCATGACAGCTATCAGAAAGCTACTGGTCTCACGAATATCTTTCACCTTCACCCATTTCAGTTCGAGAGCAATAAAGAGGAGTACGATACCATATATGCTCGCAGGAATAGGAAGAGGCAAACAGTAGTGAAGAAGTTCACCTAAGAAGGAAAAGGCGATGATAATCAAAAATTGTATGAGAAATTTCATTTTTACAATCTGTTTTTATTGCATTTTAAGATACTATCTGCAGTTTATTTCATGTATATACTGTTCTATCAACAAAGCCGTTTTTTCTGTTCCCAGACGTACACTATCAAGACAGAGATCATAATCTTGAGCATTACCCCATTTAAACTGAGTATAATACTGATGATAGGCTTCACGACAGTCATCGGTATGCACCACAAACTCCTTAGCCTCTTCATAAGAGAGATGTTCCTCATGAACAATAGCAGCAATACGCTCCTCTACTCCACCCTTCAAGAAGAGAGAGATTAAGTCCTTACGATCTCTAAAAATGTAATTACCGCATCTACCTATAATAATACAGTTCTCATTGCCTATCATAGAAGCAAGCGCTTTCAAAGGCTTTTCTGTAAGATTACTACGATTCTCACCAAAGGAAGAAATGGCAAACAACAACTCGTCGACAGGACGTTCGTCAAAGAAAGACTCCATCTCTTCCAACACCCCTCGACGCCTTGCCATATCAAGTAAATTCTGACGGGTATAAAAAGGAATACCATAATGTTGTGAAAGTAATCTTCCTACATTTGCAGCGCCACAACCACACTGCCGTGCAATGGTTATTATCATACTGAAAACGTTAAATATATAAACTATAAACTTTCATATAACAAAAAAGCTAAGAAGTTGAACTTCTTAGCCTTGTGTCGGGGCGACAGGATTCGAACCTGCGACCACCTGGTCCCAAACCAGGCGCGCTACCGGACTGCGCTACACCCCGTGGATACCATGCTGAACAAACAAAAGAAATAGTCGGGGCGACAGGATTCGAACCTGCGACCACCTGGTCCCAAACCAGGCGCGCTACCGGACTGCGCTACACCCCGT
>USOQ01000066.1 GCA_900556395.1 Candidatus Segatella caccae
ACACCACTGAGTTCCGCATGATGCTAACCCTCATGGTGAAGGTAATGCAGGAAATCCCGGATGGTTCCGACATTCTCTTCCTGACCAATGCCGCCTATATTCAGAACTTTGACAAGGCTCCAACGGCTAAATCAGCCAACCGAACGAGCAGCGAGAGCAAAGATGCAAACTCGCTTGCAATCTCTGCCGAGTCGCGAGGGAGGAAGGCGAGAGCCAACTCCGACTTGATTATTCGATGCATCGAGGAAAAGAAAAGGCACAACTTTGTCGGAGTCAAGATTGTGCAATATCACAAGAGCCCATTGCTGATAGAAACCCATGACATGGCTACGGAAGCAATGGCCAAGACAAGGAAGGAGTTTCATCAGAAAAACAAATGAATGTTTAGGGGCGTTTTTCCGGTCATTAAGGTCATTAAGGATTTCTGTTTTCAAAATATCCCCAGGCACTCAAGACATCCCTCAGCATCCCTCTATCATACGAAATAAGGTTAAATCAAGTTCGCCCTGCAGACAAAATTAATCCATATAATCACTTTTCTGAATATTTTTTGTATTTTTGCAGATATATTGCGGCAATATGGGGATTGAGCATGGCTTATCCTCCTGGATTATAGGCGCATAAGCATCTAATGAATAGCGCATGAAGAAATTATGGACAAGAATTTCGAACCAATAGAGCAACTGTATCTCTCGCAGGCGTTTGATACGGAAAGCGATGAAGAACAGATGCTTACAGAATGTAAGATGATAGCCCGGACATACGCCCTGGCAGAGAATGCAGTGGTCTCGATGGGAGACAACCGCAGAAACTGCAGTTACTGCTACTTCGGCGGAGTGGCCGACGTGCTGGGCATTTCGCCGGAGGAACGGGTCAGCCAGCAGCCTTCGCTTTACGAGAATTTCATCTTCGACCGTTGCCATCCCGATGATCTCAGCAGGCGCCATGCAGAGGAGATTGCCTTCCTTCGCTACATCGCCGGCAACTCTACCCCCCAGCACTATCGTGATTATGTGCTCTGCAACTACCTGCGGGTAAAAAATGCCTGCGGAGAATACCGCTGGGTGAAGCATCGAATGATTCCGCTTGCCACCGATAAGAACGGTTGCCTGCTGCTCTGCGCCTGCATCTATACGCTGGCAACTGATGAGGACAGGAAAGCAAAATTCGCCAATACCCGAACCGGAGAGGTGCGGATATTGACGAATAAGGATTACGAAAATATACTTTCTAAACGGGAGATGGAAGTGCTCCGTCTTATCGACCAGGGACTGCTGTCGAAAGAGATTTCAGACAATCTCTGCATCAGCATCAACACCGTGAACCGACATCGCCAGAACATTCTCCAGAAACTGAAGGTAGATCGTGCCATCGAAGCATGCAAACTGGCACATGTGATGGGATTACTCTAACCCAGATTCTACTCTCCCATTCGGAAGTCGCCCACCGTCTCGGTTGACAGGTGCAGTTCTGAGAATTCACTCACACATTCTCCCTTTTGAGGAGCCTGAGAACAGATGCCCACCTTCAGGTTCTTGGGATAGTTGTTGCGGTAAAGGCGAACCATCTGCCACTCCTTGCCATCCAGCGAATAATAGGAAGCGATGGTTCTTGTGTCAGAACTTATCTTATAATAGATAAAATCCTGATTCACAACCTCATGGTTGTTATCATCGCTCGTCCCCACGGTGCGCACGGTCACCACACGGTGCTTGCCTCGTTCATCCTGTTCGAAGCAGAATTTCTGATAGAGTGTGTCGTTGGCCATCACAACAAGATCTGCAGCATTATAGAGTCCATCAGGAGTAAAGCCCGGCTTCATCTTGGCAGAGAAAGTAAACGGCTTGGTGTTGTCAACCTCCGTAAAAAGCACCTTTGCCGTATTGGCGGTCAGCTTCGCATCGTTGGGGTCGATGAACAGATCGGTTTTCTCAGGAGCAACGAAAGTGATGACACCAGCATTCTCGCTCACCTGCTTGTCGGCTTCATTAAGCATCTTGGTGAAGTGAATACCGCCAAGCGTGAGGTCACAATCCTGAAAACTCATGACAGGTGTCTGAACAGAATCAGCTGAAGAACTGTCTGCTTTCTCCTGCTTTGAAGAGTTGCTGCACGATGCCAGTACGCATAAGGCAGCCATTGGTAAAAATGATTTAAATGTCATATTATTTATTGTTTTAATTCGCGCTGCAAAGGTACGTATTATCTGCAGTTCTGAACCAATTGAAGATGACGCACGGCTGTAGAACTCTTTTGGAGAATGTGCGTATTTTTTATTGTACACATACTTGCATTGAGCCTCCTGCGCCATTTTCGCAGCCTCTTGCTCCAACTGCTTCCAATATGTCCGGTCTTTATGCAGATAGATTTCTTCATAAAGTGGAATCAAATGTGGATAGTGTGATTTGATATAATCCATAATGTTGGCCTTAAAACCACCACGCAGATTGAGGTTCTCAAGCTCGGCATAATCCAAGCAAGCTTGGCTTCTGCGCTCGCTGAAGGCGATTTCGAACCTTCGGAGCCTTTCGGTTCGGCACGTTAGCAGTGTGCTGGTTTAAGCCGCTCACCCATACTTCCTTGTTTTGACGATGCAAAGGTAGAAAGGGAGAGTGAAGTCTTTTTTCATAGCAAGAAAAAAGTTTCAAAAAAGTTGTTTTTAGGGCAATTTTTTTCCAGAAAAAAGGGTTTAAAGAGTCTCTTTTAGGTATTTTGCGGCTTTTAATATCAATAGACCAATGAATAGTTCACATTGAAATAGGAATCTGAAACCTTCATGGTTGTAATCATTATGGATTTGTCCAGGTTGGTGAAACAATACTGCAGGCTGGCTTCAGATATAGAAACAAGCGTGTAGTGCTTCTTCAGATAATCTATGACAAGCCCACGGTTCACACTTCGCTCCGTATCAATGACGGAATAATAACACTCGGATGACTATTGAATATCAGTTGATTATTTACGTTTTAGCATTGTTTTAATAGGGTATTAAAATGAAGCAGAATGATTTAAATGAGAAGAAGTATAAGTACAAAAAAGCGACCTGAAGGCCGCTCTTTTATGAGGAGAGAAGGATTTACTTATACTTCTGGGGCTTGTCCTGCTGAGAATCAGGAGCGTTTTTTCACTACATCTTCGTAGAACTTGGCGGCTACGAGAATCACTCGGTTGTACTTGACACCCTCGACATCCAGCCATTCCTCTGGCTTGAAGCAGCCTTCAACGGTGATCATTGCTCCCTTAGTGAGGCGGTCGAATGAAGAGGTGGACTCGTTCTTGCTCCATGCCTCGATGTTCATGAAGGCTGAGGTGCGGTTGTCCTCTTCGCCGTTCTTCTCTGTGCGGTTGATTGCCAGTGAGAAGCGTATTCGCTTGCGTTAGTTAACTGACGTATTTCTGCATCCTTACCTACGAAACCTGTTACTGCGAAAGTGTTCTCAATCTTTTTCATAATTTTGAATTCTTAGAAGTGAAACCTTTTTTTTACTCAACTTTCGCAAATGGGGAAGTTAAAGAATTTAAAGAAGTTAGAGAAGTTAGAGAAGTTAGAGAAGTTAAAGCCATATGCTTTATCGCTAATTTACAACAAAAAAAGGCTATTGGCTATAACTTCTTACGACCGAAGGGAGTGACAACTGCTTAAACTACTATAACTTCCGTATATGCGAAACTTCAGTTGCTTAATATAAGGGGTTTATTATAAAAAACATAAAAGTGGTGGTTTTACGATAGATTTTTACCGAAAAATCACTAATTTTGCAGAGTTTTAAACTCAAAGATTTAATTCTTTGATAAACAGCGTTAATCTACACACCCTTAAAACCTCAACTCAGAGAAGTGTCAAACTAATAAAACTATATAATAATGACTGTTCAAACTTTCCAAAAGGGTAAGTTCTACACACTGCCCATCAAAGATTTCAGGGAGGAAGGAAACAATGCCTTCTTCATCGTCGATGCAAACAACAGGGAATACGCCATAAGGATGTTCGACTTCCAGAAATTGGATAAAAGCGTATTCGAAATGAAAGAACTGCCTTGTATGGTAAAAGACATACATGGTGACAATATTGTATTTGTCCAGAACTTCGCCCAGATGTTCAGCGAAAGGTACATTTCTGGAAAAACATACCCATTTATTGTAAACAAGGAAGCCTATAATCCTGATACAGAGTTTAGGTATTACGATGTTAGGGATTATAACGGAGTTCCTTTCAGGGTAAAGTGCGAAAAAAACACATACTTAGTGCCAAACCAAAGAATCCTATGCGTGGTATCAAGACCGACTCAGAACAAGATGATCTTGATACTTGAAAACACAAAAAAGGATAATATTGTAAACTGCATAAGCCCAGAAGAGCTTCTGAAGAAAAGTGGTATCGAGGAAAGGTGTCAAAGGTTTCTCTTGAACAGCTTTGCTACAAATCCAGGTTTTGAGGAAGCAAAGTATTACTATAAACAGGGTAATCCAGAATGGGTTATAAAAGCAATCACAGCAGTTGTTGGTGTCGAGCAATGGCCAAACCTATCATTTACTAACAAAGAACTCCTTTTGTCTTGTTATCATCGGATTTGCCTATATTTGCTTGAAGACTCCGACTACCTTCATCAGTTCACTGAATCCGACAGAGACAATTACCAGACTTGGATAGCCGACAGGGTATCTATGTCTGAGACTTATCTTGAATGTCTTGCCCTTATGAGCAAGAACGGATGCAGTGAGGAGATTGATTTAATTCTTGGAAAAATTCGTAATTCCGGTTACATCTACCATCCTCACAGAAGGATGCGTCTTCTGATAGCAATGTTCTCCCTGCAGCCAGAGTTGCTTGAAGAGAAGATTGACGTAATACTGGATTTGCTCGGAGAGAGGGCTAAAGACTGGAAGGTAGCATCGTTTACCGACGCATTCTCCAGCTTCCTTCAGTTCTATGTCATGTCAAACAAGGACAGGACAAACCGTGAGGCTGTCATTGACAATGAGCAGAGCAATCTTCTTTTGAAACGTATGGTACGCTCGATATGCTATCTGTTGCTTATGACAAATGGTGAAGGAATCAATTTTCCTATGTACCGTTCACTACTCTATCACTATTTGTCATTCGTGAGAGGTCGCAACGTACTTGGCAACCTCAATCAGACACAGAACCTTGCAGAAGAGCTTGTGGATCGAGCTTTCACATCACTTGTCGTTTCAGAAGAGAGCGGTCAAGACTTTACATGGGGCAGAGATTTCAGCCAAATAGAGTTGTTCGCATACCAGATGGCAGCCATCAAGGTAAAGAACACTACATTCCTGACTCGTTCCTACGAGGCTCAGAATGTTCGCTTCACGGTGAGTGCAGACGGCATAACCATAGCAAAATCTTCTTCTGCCGCCAAAGAGAAAAACATCCTTCCGCAGGACTTCCCAGGCTGGCATAACCTTCAGATATTCCTTGACCAGCCAACCAAGTTCAATATCAGCAAGCAGTCAAAGATGCGTACTTGGAAGGCTTACTGGAATAATGTTGAACAGGCTCTGTTTGAGGAAAAGAAGGTCGTTTCCAAAACAAAGAAGCGTAAAATCTCACCAGAAGTGGGTACTGTGACTACTGTCAGAGTACTCTGGAAAGACGAAAACCACCAATACAGATACTACTGCAGAATCGAAGATGACCTCTACGAAGGTGAAGGATGGATTGATACCTACCAGAAGGGAGGCTCCATCGGTCTCTTCCACTATGATCCAGAACTTGACATCGACTCTTTCTTCATTGATGGCAAGCCAATACTGTTCAAGGTAAGGGTAAATGCAATCGGAAGTCCAAAGGATGAGAAACCAACCTACACCTTTGATGCCGTTTCGTTGATAGACGAACTTATCAGAGAGCAGGTTGAATTTGCAGAAGAATCAAACTGCGAAATTATCTTCTACGATTCAAAGAACGACATATATTGTGGCGTTACTTCATATGGTTATGGCATATTCCTGGAACGTACAGAAGAATATGCTGATGTACAGGTAGGTGACACTGTTAAGGTGCGTGTTACCGATTCTTCACGTCCTAACGCCATTCAGGGTGAGATATGCGGAGCTGGTACAGAAGAGGTTAATATCAAGACCGCTGCAGAAGGCGTACTTCATGACTATGCATACGAACAACTCTATGAAGAAACAGAGGAGGAGTTGGAAGAAGAAGCAATGTCTGTATCAGAAGACCTGTTCGAACTGGACTACATGAAGGAGATTATAAACATCTTCGACCACAAGGCAGTCCTTGAAACTGACAATATCCGTGCATACGCTTTCCTGTCTATCGCGCATATATTATCAAAGATGATAGATGACCAGGCTATGATGCAGTATTTGGAGCAGAGACTTCATTTCCTCTGCATCCTTGAAGACTATGGCGAAAATGGCAAGGTCAATGATGAGGAACTTGAATTGCTCGGCAATGACAATAGCGACATGGTAGAGAAGTTTCCACTTCTCAAACAGCGTCTCTCTGAGATGAGAATAGTCAACTGCTTCGGACAGCAGGAAAAGAATCCTTACCTCTGGAGCATGGTCAACGACTATGAATCAGGACATATATTAAGTAAGCTTTCTCGCCTTATGCTGTCATACAACATGGCTGAGGGCTTTGGCTTACAGGAAAATCAGAAGAATATCATCACAAAAATAAAGAGCCTCTTGAACGTGAATGTTGAGTTACCTCAGATTTACTCATTTGGCGAGGAGAATCAGCTTACAGAGTTCAAGACAAGCATCGTGTTCCCTCCAAACAATAATATGCGAGAGGACATCAAGCAGCAGACTTTCAATATCATGAAGGTTATCTGTGGTATGGTCAACTCATACGGTGGAACCTTGTACCTTGGCGTTAACAACACTGGTACTGCACGAGGACTTGCAGAAGACCTCGAATACTTTGAGGGAAGCAAGGATAAGTTTGATCTGTATGTCAGGAACCAGATACGCAAGACGCTTGGCGACTTGGTGAATGCTTCTGTAGTCATTGAGCATCCAGAAGCTGGCAAACATTGGATTTATGCTATCAAGGTAGCAGCAAGCAAGACTCCTGTCATCCTGAAGCTCGACAACAAGTTCTATCTGCGCGAAGGAACATCGACCTACTCTATCGAAATGCCAGAACTTGTAAAGATTATGGATCAGCGTGACTTCTCGATCTACAACACGAAGGTGTCGGAATTAGAAGAAGGCGACATAATGGAGGTAGTTGAGCCTGAGGAAGAGAAGAAAGAGCAAACAGTCAAGATAAAGACTAAGGTCCTTCCTGATGACATGATCGGAACCAGTGCTCTTCGCTCTAACATCACTGAAAACTGGGTCGATGGCTATGGCATGGACACATCTTGCTATCTCCGTATTCAGTCCCTTGGTGACTGGTGTATGCTTGATGATGTTGAGTGGGAAGATGGCATCATAACACTCGCTATCCATGATGACGAATTGGAAGGCAGTCTTATCATCGTCTATGAAGATGGCAAGGTCAACAGAGTTCCTATGTCACAGCTCACAGACAAGAGCAGAGGTAACTTCTACAAGATGTACAATCACAAGAAGCCTATATTCGTTTGTCCTGTACGAAAAGATGATGCATTACTCACTGCATATGAGGATGACCATGGTAAGCAGTTCCTCCGTCTCGATGATGTTTCCAACATCGAAGAAGGAAAGATGCTTTCTGCAGGCAATACTCTTACTGATGTTGACTTTACAAAGGTCTTCTATTGTGAGATAATCAGCAAGCAATACCATGATGACTTACATAGAATGCACAATCTCAATCGACGTTCTCTCGGATTCCAGGCACTCACTGGATATGGCTTGAAGGAGCAGGAGGTTATGAGGAAGATAGGCATTGAACTATAGTACAGCTAACATAGAAGTACGATTCGGACATTCGTGTTTGAGTTGTACTTTTTGCCGTTCAAAAGAAAGAGAGTCTGCCAATTAAGGAGGACTCTCTTTTTAGTTAAACACATACCACCATTACTTACGTCTCTTGTAATGAGGTGTTCTACGCCTACGTTCGTTTGGCTTAACGAGTTGTTGGGCATAACGTTCTGCAAGATGCATCAACTCATTTTCCTAAAGCTGCTTATTACCTTCAATCCTGTTGTTCAAATCTTTTTTGTTGAGAAAAACAGTTTTTGAATTTGGCTTATAACAACCCAATTCACCTCTTGATGCCATTTTGCAAACAGTACTCTTTGACAGATTGAGATAGGCTGAAGCTTCGTCGATAGTAAAGAAGTCTTTCAACATGTAGTTCTGGCTCTCAAACTTTTCGAGAAGCTGCAGCATATGGTCAATTCTGCTTTCAATTAAGGTGGCTTTTTTGTCTTAATACCTTTAGCTTCCAGCTTTTTTTTTGAAGATCTGCCAATTCGCCATCACACTTTGGGCAAGTGCCTTGACACTCACCTTTATGATTACATTCTGAAGGCGTATATTCCACGCCATACTTGTCCGCAACATAAGTACGGATAGCTTTCAGTATCTCACATTTTTCTTTTCCTTTACTCATATAGAACTATTGTTTTGAATCAAATTTAGCTTCTCGTTCTATGTATTTGATTTGAGAAATGTTCTTAAATCCCATCCTCTTCAATTTATTAATGCTTCTATCGACATCTTCCTTTGTATTGAAATGAGGAATAAGAGGCACTTTTGTCTTAAATGAATATTTTACCACATTTAACTTTTCTAATAAGCTCCTCTGTATCAAACTCAGCATTTCGCCATCTACACGATACACTATGTGCATGTTTACTATTAAACAGCTCAACAATATTTTGGATGTCTTTAGGCAATTTCTCCATGCCAAAGTTGTACAGAGCATAAGGCATCTTGTTATAATAAGCACCAGCAATAGCTCCAGTTATAGCTCCCATCGTATCAGCATCACCACCTAACGAGATACATAACCGCAAAGCGTCCTCATAATCTTTGCTCTCGAGAAAAGCAATGATGGATTCTGGTACTGTACCTTGACAACTCCCGTCAAATCCATATGTCGGACGTATGTCGTCGCAACTTCTGTTAAGATTGTAACCGAAGGAATCGGTGATAAAACGACGTATTTCCTCCTTAGAGTTACCAGTTCTTGCCATAAAAATAGCAGCTGCCGTAGCCTGTGCTCCCCTAATGCCTTCGGGATGGTTGTGCGTCACTTCGGCACATTTCTTTGCAACTTTCATTGTTTCTTCCAGGGTATCAAAGGCAAAGCCGACTGCAGACACACGCATTGCAGAACCATTGCCCCATGAATTATATGGTTTCGGATAGTCTTTGCGTAGCCACTGTGAGAACATGTTACCATATGCTCCCATAGGATTAGGATATTTGCGTCCCCATTGCTGCATACGTTCAACTAATCCCTTCTTGGTATGCCGCTTATCGTTCAAAATCCAGTCAGCAACAGCAATGGTCATTATAGTGTCATCGGTGTAGTCCATTCTCTTATCTTGGATGTTTATATCCGTTGACTTGTGCGGATCAAACTCATAGATACTTCCTGCAATGTCCCCTAATATAGTTCCCATGAGCATTGGGCAGTACTCGTTGACAGGATTCTTTTGATGTTCATTACTTTTTCTTGAAACATTAGTATAGTCAAGAGCTTCGTACCAACTACGAAACGTATCAGGTGTCTCGCACCAACCCCAATGGCAGAAACGGTTGTAAAGAATTGCCTTCATGGATATTGGTACACCATCATTGGCGCAGAAATCGCCAAGCCCTTCTCTTATGTAACACAGGGTTTCGTTCAATAGATAATCATCATTATTAAAATGAAATCTAACCCAATATCCTTCATATTGATGACCCACATGAGCACCACAATCCTCCGGAATATTTTTGCCATAGTAGAAACAATGTTCAAGATAAGGAGCTACTATTATGTCATAGAACTCTTTGGGAATATATATGTTACAAACAGCTATAGCTTTCTTGAAAAGAGGTGCAATCTCTTCAGCCTTGAAACCTGCAATACCACAGCCTATGCATGTAACCAGAAACTTCAAGTCTTGGTGGTCTTGTGCAAACTCAACAAACTCGTCAACGTATGGTTTGATAGTTTCCACGCCTCCTTGCATGGTTGGTATGGCATAAGCTTGACCTGTCAACCCTACACCTACGCCCCATTGAGCTCCAAATTTATTATGTGCAGCTTTTGCTGCACCCCCAAGATGTTTCCCTTCAAGGTTACTACCAAAGACGAAAATCTCATCCTTTTCGAGTATATCTATTCTGCTTGAAGCTATATTGGGATTGTCTGTTCTATTCTTGCTCATATTTTTAATGTTTTAGGATTTTGTCAAGTTTATCACATCAATTATCTTTTTTGACATTTTCTGGTGTAATGGCTTGTGACATTCCCTTATGTCCTTTGGATATGATACATTCTTCGGATACAAGTTTCATCCATAGTCTTCTCCGAAAATATCTTTCCAAAGCGTTTCTGAACGTAAGACAAGTCTTGTTGTTTCTACTGCAAGGTGTTTATATATGAACGTACCGAATATGGTAAGCTCTGGTCTGATGTGTGTAATAATGTTATCATACCGACTGTTTTTAAGGATTAAAAATCAAAGGGATATTTACGCCACTCTTTAGAAGCTTTGGCTTGGTTGAATGCTATTTCGTTAAACGAATATACATAGAGAGACCTAGTTGCAGGAGAGACTTTTTCTATAGATGAAGAGGTCGCACAACAACGTTCATCTTCCAGCTCCATTTTCGTAAGAAAACCAGACGCTTCCATTTTGCGCATAAAATTGCGTCTATCATATTTTCTTTCATGTATGAGTTCATATATGTGTTGCAGTTCGTCCATCTTAAATACCTTGTTCAAGAGTTTGAAAGCTATAGGAGAAATGCGAAGCTTTTCTTGAAGCTTTTCTCTTGCCATTTTTATGATTTCAGCATGGTCGAATGCGAGAAGTGGAAGATTATTCCATTCATACCACTGTGCCTTATTAGCATCGTCACCAGCTATAACTTCAAACTTGTTCTTGCTGATTAGCGCAAAGAAAGCAACCGTAAGTACACGCTCACGAGGGTCTCTGTCGATTGTGCTGAATACATGAAACTGCTCAAGGTAGACGTCTTCTACGTTAGTTTCTTCATAGAGTTCCCTTTTGGCACCCTCCTCAACAGTCTCGTCCATATTCAGAAAGCCTCCAGGCAAAGCCCATGCGCCTTTGTATGGGTCTATGCCACGTTCTATGAGAAGAATGTTGATGCTTGTGCCATCAAAACCGAAGATTACACAATCTGTGGTTACAGCTGGATGTGGATATTTGTATGTGTACATAAAATGAGAATTTTCAATTTGATGCTGCAAATATACTGCGTTAAAATGACGCATACAAATAAATTTGCGTAAAAATGACGCAGTAAGCTGTTTTTTAACACTCTACGATTTTCTAATCATCATAAAAATCTTTGTTGATAACTTCAGTTAATATATGTTAGTTTGAGCGATCATCTTCTACAAAGGAAAGAGACAAGGGGATTGAAACGATAATCTCAACCATCTTTTTGATTATATGCCTAAACCCAAAAGAAAACAAATAAAGCCAATCTCAACTAAGACTATCTACCATTGCAGGGATAGTGCTAACAGTTACGACTGCATGGTAAGGCATTAGACTGTCACCTTTTGCTGTATCGTTATCCATACAGGCAGAAAGCTGGGCGCTTTTGTATATTTCTTAAAGACTCACAGTGTGAGTACTTTGTGAAACCATAATAAATGGTGCTATCTAATCATTCATTGATTACAACTCAACAAATAACCATATTTAAAGAACTGATAATTTTCTCACGTTCACCGCTGCCTTTTGTAGAAAGGCGCAAAAGCGGAAGACCATAACTTGAAAGGATATGGTTTTTCATCAAGTCGCGCTGATGTTGTTCCGTCTCGTCATTGTGATAGGAGTAGCCATCCGTCTCAATGGCAAGTACTGGCTGCTTGCTCACTCGGTTGATGATGAGAAAATCCAGATGTGTGTTGTAGTTTGAAGCATACTTCAGTTCTTCTGCCGACATCATGGAAGTGTCTTTCACAACTTGACGTAAAGGAACATGGCACAGCACTTTCAAGAAATTATATGCGGCATCGGATGCCAATACTTCACCAATCAAGGAATAGGTCAGGTTCTCTGATACATACTCCGATATTTGCGGATGATTTTCGAGAAATGCCATTCGTTGCTCCGTATATTGTTCATAGAGATAGTCGAAGATGGAAGCCAACTTGCTCTCCGTCACCATGCAGTTATTGTAGGTGATATAGTCGAGTAAGTCCATGATGTTGCTGTGCTTCTCTTGTTCGTTACCAGTCACGACAAGACAGAACCGCTTTTGCGCTCTCGATACAGCCACGTTCAACATCTTGGCATCATCGGCAAACTCCGAAATCTGGTTGTCTACCACACTCATAATGATGGTATCTTCTTCGCGACCTTGGTATTTATGTATCGTGCCAGCCTTCACATTGTTCAGTTGACGGTTGAAAGCATCCACTTGATTGTTGTAAGGCGTGACGATACCGATGCTTCCTGCATTTGCTAATATAGGTAGCACTTCTTCCTTCACAACATCAATCTCTCGTTGGTTGAAATTTCCAATGGCATGGTTGCCCTTGGCGGTCTTGAAAGCCGACAATACATTCTCCTCACCTTTGTCTTCCGTCATAACCAACAGATTGCCACCATAGAATTTCTGGTTACAGAAATTGATGATGCGTGGATGGCAACGGTAATGCTCCCGTAGCATCGTCTCCGTCACATTGGGGATAATCTTCAGTACCGACTCCAAGAAACTATATTCTGCACAGTCATAGCCATCTGCGATGTTATATGACTTTATTATCTCTCTGAGCTTCATGCGGTCTTCTTCCGTTTCTACATTCGGCAATTGCTTTGTGTCGCCCACAATCACAGCATTCTTAGCACAGGTAAGTGCCAAAGTTCCTGTGTCTGACGACACCTGCGATGCCTCGTCCATGATGAGATAGTCGTAAGGTGTATCTCCAAACATACACGACCTTGCAGAGAAAGTGGTACTGAGTACAACTGGGTATTGTTTTTGGAAATCGTCAGCTTGAAAGCGCAAGTTATCTGTATCGGCAAAGACAGATCTACCTTTCTTGTATTTGTCATGCAGTGATGCCTCCAATAATGTAAGCGAACAGTTCGTAAGTGTCTTTGTCAGATTCTTGGCATCGTATGTTCGCAATTGCTGTTCCTTTTCAGCTATCTCGGCAGCAAGTTCCTTGCAACGATTGACATAATAGAGAGTTTGCAGCTCTATTATCAGCGGTTGCAGATTGGCGGTATCGAAACTGTGCCGTATGTGCCATTTGTATTTGCACATCAGTTTCATCCACCACAACTTGATGCGTTGGAATATGCCAAACTGCTTCACATTTACACCTTCTGCCATGGACTGCAGTTTCAGCCAAAGCCAGATAACACGGAACGAGTTGGCACTGCCATAGGAATCTTCACTATCCGAGATGCCTTGTTCCAACTTAAAATGTTCCC
>USOQ01000067.1 GCA_900556395.1 Candidatus Segatella caccae
AAGCATAAGTAAGAGCAGCAAGAGCATTGAGGTTATCACCTTCTATCAACACATGATTAGGCGAACCTTCTGGCGCAGAATCCAAACGCTTGGTGGCATCCTCAACAAAAACAGGAAGTTGGTCTTGCATGTCGTCCCAAGCCGCTTCAGAGCTTTCTTCCCATACAAGACCATAATGCTTCTTCTCATTGATAACCTCCAACAAATCATGCTTTAACTCCTTATCTATCTGAAGTTCTTTTATCTGTTGGCGCAAAGCACTCAAATCCATTTTCTTCGCCATAACGGTGTACATTCCTCCCCCTTTTCCGTGCTCCACCGACTCCCTAAGTAGAGAAGATTATTAGAAACTGGATTGCTATTATAAAATGATGGCGTAGGAATCTGATTACCTTTAGCCCCATCCTTGCCTGTAGCGGCCCTGGAAAAGCCTTTCATGTCAAAGATAAGAAGCAACAGAAGCCTACGCCAAACAGGTATATATATGATAGCACAGAGCGTACCCCCTCAGTCGAAGGGGCACACCTATGCCATGTGTATATACACAGTGGGTAGACGCCCACCGCAGTCTCATTCTGAACATGATTTGAAATTTTCCAGGTTTCTACAGGTCAGAAGAAACGTCAAGCAAACGTCTTCAATTTAAAATAGTGCCAAGCCATGGACTTTTACCTAACCAGCGACTCATCGCCAGCCATCCACAGCAAGACATCGGCAAAGATAGTAAAAAGAATTAGGACTTGCAAAAAAAAATAATATTTTTCATACAAAAACCATTGCTGTTCGTGTGGAATCTTCGGATATAAGAGAATCTTCATAAGAAAAGTTACCCATTTTAGCAGGGCATCTTGTTGATTACAGGACAGAGAATAAACATGAAAAACAAACAAATTCCTTTCGATGAAAAAAATGATGCTGCACAAAAGATGCATCATTGAAACAAAAAATCCCTCCAGATTCTTTTGTGCTATCCAGAAAGACAGCATAAAGAAGAAACTGGAGGGATTTATATAGGTATTGACGAAGAAAAGAGGCCTTCCGACTTTTTCTAATTCTTTATTTCAATATCTTCCTTTACATTATTGCGTATCTTGGTAAGGAAGGCCTTCATGCGACTGGCATCCTTATGGTCGATGATGTCTATCAACTCGGCAAGTTCTTCTCGAATCTGACTCAACTGTCCAGAAGTATAGGGGTTGAAGAGAACTTCCTGCAACAGATAGTCATCCTCGTTGAGTACGCCCTTGGCAATGTTCATGTGGCGCTTGAAGGTGGTACCTGGAGCATCCTGATGCTTCATCACAGCAGCAAAAACGAAAGTGCTGGCAAAAGGAATACTCAGCGAGTAAGCCACGGTCTGGTCGTGCTCGTCGAAGGTGTACTCGTGCATGTTGAGTCCCAACTGCTGGTACAGATCCTTGAAGAATATCTTGCCCATATAGTCACCTTCCTTGATGATGACGGCATTCTCCTCTGACAACTGATTCAGATTGGCAAAGGTAGGACCAAACATCGGGTGCGTGCTGACAAAACGGAAACCACTCTTCGTATAAAACTCGTGCAGGCCTGTCTTCACACTGGCTATATCGCTGATGATACAGTCCTTGGGCAACCAGGGCAACACCTCCTCAAAGGCAGACAAAGTGTACTTCACCGTCACGGCATTGATGACGAGCTCGGGTTTGAACTCGGCTATCTCCTCCAACTTGGTGAAGCGCAGACAGTTGTAGGTAAAGCGCAACCGCTTGGCATCCTTCTCGTATACGGCCACCTCGTGGTCGAAGCTGAGCAGGTCGATGAAGAAACTTCCCATCTTGCCTGCTCCCATTATCAATATTTTCATATCTTTCAAGTGAAGAGTGAAGAGTGAAAAATTACTTCTGGTTCAGGATTTCCAGCTGCTGACGAACACTCTCCTCATGGATGTGCTCGAATATCTGGGCAGCAAACTCTGGACTCATGCCACAGAGTGAAGCCTGAGCACCACGCTTGTCGAGAATCTCATTGTAGCGGTTGGTCTGCAGAACTGTCATATTGTGCTCCTTCTTGTATGTACCTATCTCACGGCACACACGCATGCGCTTTGCCAAAAGCTCCATCAACTGATTGTCCAGTTCGTCGATCTGACCACGCAACTGATGCAAGCCTTCAGTAGAATAATGCTCGTCGCGCACTACGAGCAGACTGAGGATATAGTCGAGGACATCGGGAGTAACCTGCTGCTTG
This sequence comes from Candidatus Segatella caccae, assembly GCA_900556395.1. Classification (GTDB taxonomy): domain Bacteria; phylum Bacteroidota; class Bacteroidia; order Bacteroidales; family Bacteroidaceae; genus Prevotella; species Prevotella caccae. Next base: position 2,227 of record USOQ01000067.1, read on the forward strand.
GCATCACTCCATGCCTCGTCAGGATTGCAGTGGCTCTCAACGATAAGACCATCAAAGCCAAGGTCCATGGCCTGCTGACACAGAGGAGCTATCAGGTCGCGACGACCACCAATGTGGCTTGGGTCACAGACGATAGGCAACTGTGGGATGCGACGATGCAGTTCGATAGGAATCTGCCACATAGGCAAGTTGCGATAGATTTTCTTGTCGAAGCTTGAGAATCCACGATGGATGGCTCCCAATCGCTTGATACCAGCCTGATTGATACGCTGCAAGGCACCAATCCAAAGTTCCAAGTCGGGATTGACAGGATTCTTCACCAACACGGGGACATCGACACCTTTCAGACTGTCAGCCAATGCCTGCATAGCGAATGGGTTGGCAGAAGTGCGGGCACCAATCCACAGAACATCAATGCCATATTTCAGAGCCAGTTCTACGTGCTCTGGTGTTGCCACCTCAGTGGCAGTCAGCATGCCTGTTTCCTCTTTCACCTGTTTCATCCAAGGCAAAGCTACTTCGCCATTACCCTCGAAGCCTCCTGGCTTGGTACGTGGTTTCCATACACCTGCACGAAACATGTGGCATCCCTTTTCTGCCAACTGCTTGGCGGTTGTCATCACTTGTTCCTCGGTCTCGGCAGAACATGGTCCTGCTATTACGATGGGACGTTCCTGGTCACTGGGAAGACGTAAAGGTTCTAATTCTAATTCCATATCTTAATACTTTTATACTTTTTAATGTGAAATGTATTCTGTTTACATATTCTAATATCGCTATGCGAAGAGTTTCTTGATGCGCTGCAAGGCTTCCTTCATCTTGTCGTCCTTGGCACAGAGACTGATACGTACATAACGCTTGCCATTGCTGCCGAAGATGAATCCTGGCGTGATAAACACCCTTGCCTCATGAAGCACTTTCTCGGTCAGGTCTTCTACATCGGCATATCGCTCTGGTATCTTACCCCAAAGGAACATGCCCACCTGCTTGGGGTCGTAGGTACAGCCCATCACGTCCATAATCTGTTCGGCAATGTCGCGACGACGACGATAGTTGTCGATATTGTTTTCGTGGTGCCATTCATCGCTGTTACCAGTCATAGCCTCGGCTGCAGCTAATTGTATGCCTCTGAAAGAGCCATTATCGATATTACTCTTCACCTTCAGAATCCATGAGATGAAAGTCTTGTTGCTCGATATCATCGCCACACGCCATCCTGGCATGTTGTGGCTCTTACTCAAGGAATTGAACTCTATACAGCAATCCTTGGCGCCTGGCACCTGCATGATACTCATCGGCTTCTCGTTGAGAATCAACGAATAAGGATTATCGTTCACCACCACGATGTTGTGCTTCTTGGCGAAGTCGACCAATCGCTCATAAGTCTCTCGGCGTGCATTGCCACCAGTAGGCATATTGGGATAGTTGGTCCACATCAGTTTGACATGACTCAGATCCATCTTCTCGAGTGCATCAAAATCGGGTTGCCATCCGTTGTCCTCTCTGAGGTCGAAATAGGTAATCTTAGTGCCTAAGATCTTATTGATGGCAGTATAGGTGGGATAGCCAGGATTAGGAATCAGCACCTCGTCGCCAGGGTTGCAGAATGCCAAAGTGACATGCAAGATTCCCTCCTTGCTGCCTATCAGCGGCTGTATCTCTGTAGCCCAGTCGAGGTCTACATCATACCAACGCTTATAGAATCCAGCCATCGCTTTTCTGAGTTCTGGGATTCCTACCGTGGGCTGATAGCCATGTGTGTCGGACTTCTGCGCCACTTCGCATAGTTTGTCGATGGTCTGTTTAGACGGTGGCATATCTGGACTACCGATGGCAAGGCTGATAATATCCTTTCCCTCGGCATTCAACTGAGCTACTTCTTTCAGCTTACGGCTGAAGTAGTATTCCTGTATCTCGGTAACTCTATTGGCTGGCTGTATCATTTTATTTAATGTTTAATGTTGAGTGTTTAATGTTGAGTGTTGAGTGTAATCGGCAGCAAGGCTCTTTTTACTTTTTTACCTTTTTACCCTTTTACCTATAAAACTCTTTTTACCTTTCAACTCCTACTCTCTTTCCTCGTACTCGCCGAGAACCTTGATTTTCTTCACCAAGGGTGTGATGGCATCAATGCTCTGCCGGTATCGGGTAAGGTTGTCGAAGGTGAGGTCCACATAGAAGAGATATTCCCACTCATGTCCGATGACAGGCAATGACTGAATCTTTGTAAGATTGATATCATAGAAACTGAGGATGGTGAGAACCTTAGAGAGAGAGCCTTTGTCGTGAGAAAGGCTGAAGACGATGCTTGCCTTGTTGGCCTTCTCGATGGGACGCAAGAGCGCTGCCTTCTGCGGACTGCTTACGACGAGGAAACGCGTGTAGTTGTGCGGATTGTCGTGGATGCCCTCTTGCAGCACCTTCATGCCATACATTTTGGCAGCATAGGCTGAGCAGATGGCAGCCCATCCCCTTACCTGATGCTTGGCGATAAAGGCTGCTGACCCTGCAGTATCCTCTGCTTCTACCGCCTTGAGGTCGGGATGATTAGCCAGGAATCTGCCACACTGCATCAGAGCCACGGGATGCGAATGTACCTCCTGCAGTGTACTCCAATCGTCATCGGGCAGACAGCAGATGCTGTGTTCGATGTGAAGTCTATGCTCACCCACCACCGTCGTACCACTTTGGCGCAGCAACTCATAGTTATGGAGCAGACTGCCCGCAATCGTATTCTCGATGGCAACGAGGCCAATCACCGTAGGATCGCGCTTGATATTCTCGAACACCTCCTCGAAGGTGGCACAACAGATGAGTTCCATCTGCTCATCACCGAAGTACTGGTGGGCTGCAATGTCGTGAAACGACCCTAATTCACCTTGTATAGCTATTCTCTTCATCTATATTGTTTGTATCTGTTATGAAAAACGGTCCTCACTCTCCAAGGAGCGGGACCGTTTCGATAGATTTCTTAATCTTAATATCCTAAGTTGAAATTACACGCAACTTCCCGCTTTACAATTGCTTGCAAAGTAAAAATAAAAGCTATAAAAGTATGCGTTAAACTTCTTCATTGTTCTTTCTTTTATTTATTGTCTACTACAATGGAGGATTTCCCCAATTGTGTTATACGCTTGCAAAAGTAGCATTTTTATTTGTATCCACCAAACAAATTGACAGTTTTTTTATACAAAACCTTGCAATTTATTGTTTTCATGCATAAAGATGCTTATATCTTCCAAGATTTTCTGCTCTATGGAAATTCTACAGGAAGCCGCTTTCATCTGACAACGAAGCCTATTGCGTTTTTCAGCCCTATATACCTTTTATATATATTGTCTATTTTTTGACTTCCGTAGCTTTGATGATAACAACATCCTGCAGGGGACGGTCATTATTGCTTTTGTCGGTCTCCACATTCTGGATTTTCTCTACCACATCCAGTCCTTCAAGCACTTCGCCAAAGACAGTGTATCCGCCATCCAGATGGGGCACACCGCCATATTTCACATATCCAGCCTGCACCTGCTCATTGGGAATGGCGTAGACCTTGTCTTCGCCTTTCATCTTCTGCACAAGATACTCCATCTGCCGTGCTGAGAAATTGCGTCCCCAGGTGATGTAGAAATCGCAAGGTGCCGAAGCCTTCTGTGGATTCACGTCATCGCCCTCACGAGCAGCACAGAGCTGTCCGCGCTTGTGATAATACTTGGGATAACGTATCTCAGCAGGAACGGTGTAGGCAGTATCGAAGCGCTCCACCTTGCCGGGCGTCACCTTTCGTGTGCCAGGATCGCCGCCCTGAATCATAAAGTTCTTGATAACTCTCTGAAAGATGCAACCATCATAATAGCCCATCCTCACCCACTTCAGGAAATTGTCTCGATGAAGAGGTGTATCGTTGTAAAGCGCCACGCGGATATTACCCATATTTGTTTCTATCAGCACCTCTGGACAGGTGGCATCCTGATGGAAAGCAGCCGTATCGACCTCTGCTTTTTCTGCCTGTGCGCATGCCATCATTGGCAAGAACAGAGCACACATCATCAAAAGGAAATATTTTCTCATATTCATACTTTTTATTATTACAAGACAAAGGTAATGCTTTTTTAACCAAAACATTCCTATTTATTGTTTTTTAATATAAACATCGAACGGCTTTCATCGGAAAAGTTGTAAGTTTGTACGTGAATAACAAAAATAGGAAGCCTGTAAGATTGGCTTTATCAAGACAAACTATATGAAAAGGAAAATAGTATATATCATCATGCTCATGGCCTGCTACGCATCTGTACACGCACAGCAGGTACACCTCGGTCCGCTCCATAGTGCCGATGCACCGAGAGCCGACTGGCTGCTGCCTGGCGATACCATTTTTCAGGCAGACCAACCACTTGTCTATAAAGGAAAACCTGTAAAGAATACGCAATACTCAGTAGCCTCGTCAAGCAAAACAGCATTAGCTCCACTACAGGATACAACGAGTCGCTCTGTATATGCAGGCGACAGCAGTTTTAGATACAACCCTGTGAGTTTGCTTCCCTTTAGTACCTATGGCTATGGGCTACACCGTGGTCTGAACGTATCGCTCGACCTATCTGCCTTTGCCACCTTTGGCAAGAACCTGCCTCACAAGGGCGGTTTCTCGCAGAACATCAACGCGACCTATCTGGCTCCGCTCACCAAGGACGGCAAGTTGTGGATAGCAGGAGGAGGATATTTCAACAATACCTTCTGGGGTAGCGACAGTTATCGTGATGTAGGACTCTACGCCTTATTGGGCTATCGCTTCAATGAACATTGGGAAGCTTATGTGTACGGACAGTTGAGCATTAACAACAACTACAATCGCTATATGAGTTATCCCTATTATGGTTGGTATGGATGGCCTACGATGGGCGTGATGCCGTTGGGCTATGGCATGGGTGCTGCAGGCGCCAATGTACTGGGAGCAGGAGTGAAATACAATGTCAACAAGAATTTCTCGATAGGACTGAATGTAGAAGGCATCTGGTACAACAATAAGACTCCAGTCTACTTCGACCAATACAATTATCCCGGCAGGACTGATTAAGGTTGGATGCTTATCGCATCAAGTCAAATCGTGAACGTCCGTATTAAATGAGGAAGTTAAGGAGTTAAGACAGAAAAAGGGGCAACAGTTTCAGTTGCCCCTTATTCTTTTTATGCATTAATTCTGTTGTTGCCTTATCCATAACAATGCCCTCCTAAGGACATGGAATGGCTGCGGCTGACCAGAAAAGCATTATTCATTGACCAGTATCTGAACGATGCGCTCGGCCGAGCGTCCGTCCCATCTATCAGGAATACCCGCTTTCTTCCATTCACCTTTCAGTAAGAGGTTCATCATCTGCGTTAGCTTGTCAGCATCCTCTCCCACCAAGACATTGGTACCCACTTTCACAGTCTCAATGTGCTCGGTATAGCTGTTGAGCGTGATGCAAGGCACTCCATTGAAGGTGGCTTCCTCTGCCACATTGCCCGAATCGGTAACGATACCTTTGGCATGGGCAGTGAGATAGCTAAAGTCGAGGTAGCTCAGAGCATCTATCAGCATGACGCCTTCAAGATTCATGACCTCTACCCCCTGACGCGCCTTGCCACGGAGCGGAGCCACCACAGGAACGCTAACCTTGCTGGCACTGGAAGCTACTGCAGAAACGAGACTCTGCAACTCGTCGGTATTGTTGATGATAGCCTTACGGTTGAGCGTCAGAACGATGTATTCACCTTCCTTGAGCTGATAGTTGTCCATCAACTGCGGGCGCTTCATGCGCTGCTGCAAGAATCGGATGTTGTCGATAAGCACATTGCCCACCATGTACACTTTGGAGAGTTCGGCTCCCTCCTTGTTGGCGATGCTATTGTTGGAAATGCCTGCAGTAAAGAGGATGTCAGACAATCCGTCTATCACCAAACGATTGATTTCCTTAGGCATGGTGATATCGAAGCTACGCGTTCCTGCAGCGATATGCGCCAATAGGATGCCCTGTTTCTTTGTGACGATGGCGGCAGCCATGGTAGAGGCAAGGTCATCGACCACAATAACAGCATCGGTAGGGTTTTGTTGCAGATAGAGTTCAAACTTCGACATGACCTGCCCTGTCAGTTCATTGAGATTCTCACATTCTACCCCTAAGAACACATCGGGACGTGCTATCTCTAAATCGTCGAAGAGAGAACCCTCAAGCGTAGGATCGTCCTCACAGCCAGCATACACCAACTTGTAGTCAATCTCCCTACCGCTCTTTTTCGCATTCACAATAGTTCTGATGACTGGTGCCACCTTGATAAAGTTGGGGCGTGCACCAGCCACGATACAGATGTTTTTATTCATTACTATTTTTTTTCTATTTATCGCAAATATTTGCCTGTGATTATCCTTTGAAAAGATCTTTGATTCCACCGATAGAGCCCATCAAGTTGGTTGCTTCATAAGGCAGATAAACCACCTTGTTGTCCTTACCCTGAGCCACCTCTTGCATCATGGCGATGTATTTCTGCGCCAAGAGATAGTTGGCAGGATTAGTAGACTGCCCTACAGCATCCGTAATCTTCTGGATAGCGATGGCTTCGGCCTCTGCTTTGCGGATGCGAGCAGTAGCCTCACCTTCAGCTCTAAGGATGGCCTGCTGCTTAGCAGCTTCGGCCTTATTGACGATGGCAGCCTTTTCACCTTCAGAGAGCAGACGTTGCTTTTCCTTCTCACCCTCTGAAGAGAGGATGGTGGCACGCTTGTTGCGCTCTGCTTGCATCTGCTTCTCCATGGCTCTGAGCACGCTCTCAGGAGGTGTGATATCTTGCAACTCAACACGATTTACCTTGATACCCCATTTATTAGTAGCATCATCGAGCACAGAGCGAAGTTTGGTATTGATCGTATCACGCGAAGTGAGAGTCTGGTCGAGCTCCATCTCACCGATGATGTTACGCAGTGTGGTCTGTGTCAGTTTCTCTATAGCGTTGGGCAAGTTGTTGATTTCGTACACACTCTTGAAGGGGTCTACTATCTGGAAGTACAACAGAGCATTGATCTGCATCTGGATATTATCTTTTGTGATCACGTTCTGTCGGTCGAAATCGTACACCTGTTCACGCAGGTCGATAGTGTTGGTGTACATATATCTTCCATTGCGCATAGCCACAATCTCCTTGGCACGGTCGATAAATGGTATAATGATGTTGATACCAGGTCTGAGGGTTGCATAGTAACGTCCCAGACGCTCTATAATCTTTGTCTCACTCTGAGGAATGATAACAATCGTTTTCTTTACGAAAATAAGGGCCAGCACAACGATGGCTGCCAAAACATAAATTCCAATCATAATCGTAGTATTATAGGGTTATTACTCTGTTATTAAGGGTTATTTCACAATTTCTTCCACTTTCAGGATGATAGACTCTCTGCCCACAACCTTCACCTTAGCACCTTCAGCAATGTCTTCCATTGCCGATGGAGATTCAGCCTTCCAGTCGTCGCCATCGAGCTTTACGCGGCCATAGCCACCTTTTACTATACACAGGCTTACCTCTCCCACCTGTCCTAAAAGGGCATCAGCATTGCTCTGCCTGTCATCGGCGCCATGCTTGATGAGATGTACTAAGTGAGGACGTATCAGCCAGATGCACAACATCGAGCTCACTGCCCACACCACAACCTGTACCCAAAAGGGCAGACCAGCCACCGCCATGAGGATGCTAACGATAGCACCAATGGCAAAACACGTAACATAGAAATCGCCAGAAGACAACTCCATGATGAGGCACAGGAAGGTTATCACCATCCAGAATAGCCATAGGTTTTGTGAGATGTAATCAATCATATTATTGAATTTTTAGTTAGTTGTGCTATTATTAATGACTGAAGCTTCGTATGTACGGAAGTTATAGTAGTTAAAGAAGTTATCACTCCCTTCGGTCGTTAGAAGATATAGCCAACAGTCTTTTTGTTGTATATTTAGCTGTAAAGAATATAGCTTTAACTTCTCTAACTTCTTTAAATTCATTAACTTCCCCATTTGCGAAAGTTGAGTTAATGGTTTGCCTCATCTTGGAAGAGAAGTTTCTGTTGTACCAGTAGCGTTTGAGTCACAAAGACTGGGATATTAAGAACACTTCTATTTCTTCTTCGCCTGCTGATAATACTTCATAGCAGTAGGCATTTCCTTTTGCAGAGCAGCAATGCGTTTCGCATCCGATGGGTGATCGCTGAAAATGTCATTCTGGTTGCCACCGCTTCCCTGCGACATACGCTTCCAGAAAGGAATGGCCTGCTGAGGGTCGTAGCCAGCCATGGCAGCGAAGATGAGTCCCATGTAGTCGGCCTCAGTCTCATTGTCACGCGAATACTTCAGGTTGCGAAACGAGAAATATTGTCCTGCCATAGCGCTTGCTAAATCGCCCACACCACTGCCTACAGTCTGGTTGAGCACATTGCCCAGGATGTTGGTACCTACCTGTTGGTTTTGCTGCTTGGTAAGCTGCTCGGCACTGTGCTTTGCCACAGCATGAGCAATTTCATGTCCCAAGACGATGGCAAGAGCCGTCTCATTCTGGGTATAGGGCAACAGACCCTCATAAACCACAATCTTGCCACCAGGCATACAGAAAGCATTGGCACTCTTGTCTTGCACCAGGTTAAACTCCCAGGCATAGTATTTCAAGTCGTTGGTAAACCCATTTTGCTTCAAGTAACTCTCCACTGCAGTAGCCAATTTTTTACCCACTCTTTGCACCATGGCCGTATGCTGAGCATTGGTCGACTTCTTGACAGTCGCCATATACTTGGTATATTCTTGGTTGGAGAGGCTGAGCACTTGCTCGTCTGACACCGAGATACGGTGTGTACGCCCCGTAAGGGGCACGGTCTGTGTGGTTCCACATGATGTCATCATCATCACAACCACCATGGCTCCAAGAGCCATTCTTTTAATACTTTTCAAAATCTCCCTTTTTTGAGTTATTTGTTCATACTGCAAAAATAGTATTTATCCGGCAAACAACCAAACAAATAATGTTATTTCTTAGCAAATTTTCTATATCTGCAGCAGATATTGCCCACAATAACAGATAAGTATAAAGGATAAGTTCTCAGGCATTCCTACCTATTTTGTTGTAAATAAGGAAGGAAAGATAACCTATCAGAAGACAAGCTTTCCTGGAGTGGAAACGTTAAGGGAGCAACTGGTATCTGTCATGCGTTAACATTCGGTTCTGAACTGTTGAGATACCGTTTATGTATGGTTGAAATTGCCCTTTCTGGCAGTTTCAACCATACAGATCGAATTATTTAACAGGTACAAAACAACTAACGTCGCCCCACTGATTTTTCATAACGAGCGTATCCTTGCGAAATGAGATGTGTTGTACGATAGTGTTCCCCCAATAGTATAGGGACATACTATCACCTGCAAACTGATAAGGTATTGCCACAATAGGATATTCATCTACATAATACAAACTATCCTTATCAATTTTTAACACAGTAACCTCATCACCACTTGGTGCCCAAAAACCAAATAATCGGGATTGAAGACTCTGTTGAGGCGAAGAGGCCATGCAAAGCAGCATAATAAAAGCTACTATTGAAATAAAACATATTTTTTTCATATTTTCTGTTCCTGCTTTAGTTTTCATTCCACCACATAATGCTGATTATACCTGCACAAACTGCGCCGAAGAAAAATATAGAAGAAATAACATGCCAAACGGCATTATTCTTATGACTTTCAAATTTATGGAAATAGCCTATATATTCCTCATTTTTTTGACCCAAGAAGTGGGTAAACAGTAAAGAGAGACCACAAGTGATTATAAGAAAAATAAGGAAATGGGAATTCTGAATAGGAAGTATTCTAAGTTTCTTGAAAACTGACAGAATAAGCATTTCATAAGGAACAAACATAAAAGCTAATGTTCCTTCTGCACGCGCAATACCTATTCCTATATTTATATCATAAAAAACAACTTCCAGCGTTTTATACACATTTTTTATATAGTGCTCTAACGTTGGATTATTTTCCTGAATATAGCCAAACGGATTCCAAAAATATAGCCATTTGCATACACGATTGATAAAAGGTCCAAGTATTCGCATCGGGATGCGATAACTCCATCTTTCTGCACAATATAGAGAATATAATAGTCTTATTACAAATAGTTTCATATCTAATAAACGTAATCTTATAAATATTATTTAAAGAACTTGTGTGCAAAAAAGTCAAAAATAGATCAGAGAGCAATTCTCCTAATTCTCCTCCATAGTAATCACCAGCAATTCCGCCAGCAATTCCAAGAGGAACAGAACCTGCGCCAGAACCAGCTAATCCACCAAGAGCTGCACCGCCTATTAGGCCAGTATTCGATTATTCTAATTGGTCTTCTAGGACAAAGGAAAATAAAGGCCTATCACAAGAATGATTTTTAAAAGTCCTTATGTAAGATTCAGATTTATTACAACTATTTTGCACGTAATCATAAAATGACTCATTTGGAGTCCTATCATAATACCAATTATCATCTGAGTTCTCTATAGTAGAATTATTCATACTATATACATCACCACCTAAGATTGGAATCACTAAAAATTTGCATATTTGCACTATTTTAAGCGCTTCTTGGTATGGAAAAGCATAGCCTTCAATACCTAAATTTTTCAAGGAATAATATTCGGAAATATCATTATCTTGAATAATTGAAATTATATCATTCGGTTTCATTTTATGAGTCCAAATAATCTATGATTAATATATTGACAGAATAATCCGCTAAGACGGTACAAAAGTAAATAAAAAGAATGAGAAACGATAAGAAATGATGGAAAAATCAAAGCGTTTCAAAACGAAGTTGGCTCCGATAATCTCAAAGAGACCATCGAAGCCAACTATCGTAAGGTAAAACAAGAAATACTGCCGCTTGTTGATTCAGAGATTCAAAGGATAAAGAATACCCCAGCCTTGTCTCATCTCATTTCGGACAAGTAGCACAACATGAATCAGATAGTGTGGATGGTGGTATAATGGTTTACAGAGCAGAACTATATCCACAAGTTGATCTTATGATAGCCGTCAGCATTAATAAATTACGCTTATACCAAATTGTTTTCGTTTCAATTCTTTTAGCCAAGATTTTTACGACCAAAATTATTTTTCATAAATTTTCAGGGTGTTTTTATTAGCATAAAAATCGACCCCAAATTTTTATGGGGGCTCATATATGAATTAAAACACATACAAGAACCGCCCCCACTATCATGTCAGCAATCGCAAACATCAAGCATTGATAACGCCATTTTTT
>USOQ01000068.1 GCA_900556395.1 Candidatus Segatella caccae
TGCGGTTCAATTCTTGTCTATTTTCTGCCATAATTCTTTTAATTTTATCTATTTATGGCTGCAAAGGAAACATTTTTCAAGAAAACAGCAGAAAAATGTTCCAAATTCTATAAACATTGAGTCATTTTGTATAAAGGTTAATTCGCAAAAGTATAAGCCATATTCCGAAATATACAAAACTTCATATCATTTTCATCATTTGTCATCGGTTCTGCCACTATCTTTTTTCGCTATTTCCCCAGTTGGTTGGATTTCATTTCCTCGGTAGGCAGGACTTCATTTTTATCTAACAGGCTTGGGTTGCCTGAAAGCAGAAGGCGTCACCCCTCTCATCTTCTTAAAGAACTTGGTGAGATGGGCCTGCGAGGAGAAGCCGAAAGTGTTGGCTATCTCCTGCACCGTATGCGTGGTGGTAGAAAGCTCGCGCTCTATCTCCTTCACGATGTATTCATCGATGATTGCCTTCGGCGTCTTGCCGGAGATGCGACGGGTAACCTGCGCCAGATAGCGACCACTCACATTCAGCTGATCGGCATAGAAATGCACATCGCTATAGGTGCGGCAGAAGTTATTGACCTGCGAGATGAACTGGTTGTAAAGCTCTGAGCTCCTGCCCTGCAGATTGCTCTCTCTTGCCAGTTCTATATTGATGAAATCCTGTGCCATCGCCAATGCCTCCTCCATCTTCTTGCCCTGGTTCAGATAGATGGCAAGGGCTGAAGAAAAACGGTTGATGAGACCATGCGAATTGGCATTGTCAAGACGATAAACACGAAGTCCCTGTTTCTCGGCAAGCTCCAGAAGACGAGAGTTCTGAAGGATGATGTCGCTCTCCTTCTTTCTCGCCACGACTACCGAACAGAGCGGCAGCAAGCGATATTTAATTTGGCTCACCACATCTTCGGTCATCAGCGCATCACCCTGACTCGACCAAATGGAAGGGGTATAGATGATGTAATCGGGACGATACTTGGTGAGGGCATCTATCACCACACCAAGGGTTTCCACACGTCTTATCATACCCACCTTCACGATGGTGGGCTGGATATCGTTCATGATAGCCTCTATCTGTCCCGACACAATCTCTGCCGGTACATCAAAAAATTCCTGAATACCCAACGTATTCTGCACCGTGATAGAGGTGATGGCCGAAACGGCATAGCCACCTAACTCAGAGATGGTCTTGATATCGGCTTGAACCCCTGAGCCACCTGTGCTATCGGAACCAGTAATGGTTAATATGGGATGAAAGACTTTCATACAGCGGCAAAAATACAAAAAAAATAGGATATTATCAAAATTATATTTGTATATTTGCACCAAACTTAAAAACTAAACAAAACTTTTTATTTTATGAAAACATTCTATTTATCTATCTTGATGGCACTGGCCCTGTTACCAGCCTACGCTCAACGCAAATATAATGCGATGAGAGAAACCAACAAAGCGTTTTTCAAGACTGAGCAGGCTCGCCTGGTAGGTGACCAAATAGTAGACTACCAACGAGTGACAGGCGGATGGCCTAAGAACATCGACATGGCACGTCCCATGACTCACGAGGAACGCCAGCAAGTACTCAAAGATAAAGAACGTCGTGACGACTCTACCACCGACAACGATGCCACTAATATGCAGATGATGTATCTGGCACGCCTCTACCAGGCCACCAAGAGCCAGAAGTATCGCAACGCTTTCTGCCAAGGTGTGGAATATCTGCTAAGCGGACAATATGCCAATGGAGGCTGGCCACAGTTCTGGCCTGAGATGCGTAGCTATCAAATCCACATCACCTTCAATGACGACGCTATGGTCAACACGATGGAACTCCTGCGCGACGTCTATCTACAGAAAGCGCCCTTTGATGGCAAACTCACCGACAAGAACCTTCGAGCCAAGGCTATGAAGGCTTTCGATAAGGGTGTGGAGTGCATCCTGAAATGCCAGATTATCAAAGACGGTAAGCCTACCGTATGGTGCCAGCAGCACGACCGTGAAACCTTTGAGCCACGCCCTGCACGTGCCTTCGAGTTGCCATCCTTCTGCTCCTATGAGAGCGCCCGCATCGTAGCTATGTTGATGGAGATTCCTAATCCTAACGAGGATATCAAACGTGCCATACGTGGAACCATGCAGTGGTTTGACACCTACAAGCTTACGGGGCTGAAGGTGGTACGCAGGGGCGAGCCAGGCTCGCCATTCCGCACTACCGAGCTCGTGAAAGATCCCGATGCCACCACTCCCATCTGGGCAAGATATTACGACCTGGACCACTGCGAACCTTTCGTATGCGACCGCGATGGTGTGCCTCGCCGACATCTCTGGGAGATAGGAACAGAACGTCGCAACGGTTACTCCTGGTACAGCGATCGTTCTGCCTTCATCTATCCTTTGTATGAGAAGTGGGCCGACAAGTATGATGCTGCCCACAAACTAAATCTTCGCCTCAACTCACCTGGAGCCAACGAGCGAGGCTTGGTAGACCTCAATCGCTTTTCAAAACCCAATGCCAACGACTTCGATGTCATTGTCCATGCTGGCGAACGCATACAGGACGCCATAGAGAAAGCTCCCGAAACCCCAGCAGAACCTTTCAAGATACTCATCCGTAATGGTTTGTATCATGAGAAAGTGATTATCGACCGACCCAACATAGTACTCGTGGGCGAGAACCGTGACAGCGTCATCATCCAATATGCCGAGACCACAGCATCGCAAACCATCAAGGAGTATAAGGGTAAACCCGTACACATGGGGGTCATCGTGCTGCAGGACAATGCCAACGACTGTATCATCAGCGGCATCACCGTATATAATAATTATGGTAGCACCATCGAGAAGACTACCACCCACCAGATGGCTATCTATGGCAAAGCCACCCGCACCATTGTCATCAACAGCAACATCTTGGCAGATGGCAACGACGCCATCTCGCTCTGGTGCCAGAATGGTGGCATGTACTATCATGCTGACCTATACCTGCGCTGCCCAGGTGTCGACTTCATGTGTCCACGAGGCCGTTGTTACGCCACCCGTTGCCAGTTTGTAGGTGATAGTAGAGCCATTCTCTGGCACGACGGCAGAGGTGACATCAATAACAAGTTTGTGGTTACCAACTCTTCCTTCGATGCCCTATCCCCCACCAAGTTGGGCCGCTATCATCACGACCATCAGTTCTACATTACCCATTGTCGTATGTCGAAAAACATCCTCGACAGCAACATCAGCTATGCCTACAGCGACAAGGTGCTTGACCCATGTCCTTGGGGACTACGTGTCTATTACTATGGATGTGAGCGCGAAGGAGGCAACAGCGGATGGCTACGCAACAACCTGGACCAAGCTCCAGGAAGTCCAGCCTTCCATGCACTTACCGCTCGCTGGACCTTTGATGGCAAGTGGGACCCAGAAGCTCGCATCAGAGACCTCTGGTACATACTGAAATATCAAACAAAACAATAGATTTTAGCAGTATTTAGCATCAAACGTGTTAAATACTGCTAATTTTATGTCCTCTTTGGACTATTCCCGAAAAATTTTGGTTGGCATACCAAGTACTATGCTTCTGTCAACTATAAATATGACTAAAAATCAAGAGAGTCAACGTGAATTATAAATAAGTAATAACTGAGTCAACTCGTATTATCAATAAAGCCTAAAGTGGTCAACTAAAATCGTTAAACCACAGGCCCGAAAAACGAAAGTACTTTCAAGTGCCAATGAAAGTACTTTCGTTGGCTGTTGAAAGTACTTTCGATGACCATCGCAAGTACTTTCATTTTTTAGGCATATTTCTTGTGAGTTGTGACAATAGATAGCAGAATATTGCTGTCCGGTAAAACTAATAATGTGGTCAAAGACGGGCTGCAAGCCCAACAAGCGCATAGCCCAGGGCAGCGCCCTGGGTAAACATTACACCACACATCTCCACACGCCCGAAGGGGCAGAAGCACTTAACCCAGGGCAACACCCTGGGTATAAAGGCAGTTTACAGGGCGACAAGTTTGCGAACATAATAACCCAGGGCGTTGCCCTGGGCTAAGAGCTTCAGCCCTTTACCTTTCCCTTCGGCCGGTGACCGTTGGTTCAGGGCGTGTGGGGAGAAACTTGCTAAAGTTCAACAACCTACTTTTCAGGCACTATTTCTTTTCCAGAACAGAGGGATTTACCTCATCTATAATACACGGCAAAGGGAGCCTAAACTCACGTTCCGGCTCCCTTTGTGGACTTGGAATATAAACGATGACCGCTGTCATCATTCCAAGAACCAAATAAATGTATGTATATAAAAATTTTATTTCTTAAGTTGTCATTACTCTTCAGGCACATTACCGATATGCTTGTCAAGCAATGTCTCATTGGTGATGGTAAAGTCACCATTAGCAACATTCTTAAAGCCTGGATCCAGGTTCAAGCCTGTAGTATCAAATACCTTTCCTGCGCCACCTTCTACATTAGCCTGCAGAGTAGGAGCATTGAAGTAGTTGTTGTTGGCAAACTGGTGATTGTCAGACTTGCTATCCTTACTGAAGAATACATCCTGACTCATCTCAGCGAAGACATTGTTGGTAACGTTGAGTGTATAGTCCTTGTTGCCTGCCGCACCGGAGCGAATGTAGAACAAACCTTTCGATGTAGCCTCTACCTTATAAAGAGTGTTGTGGCTGAAGTTAATCACCATGCCCTTCTGTGCTGCGTTATAGTCGAAGCGGAAGAAATCACTTCCTGCACACGAATTAGCCACAGTACAATGGTTCATGTTCACCTTCATGACAGCACATTTCTTCTTCTGGCTGTCGATAAAACGCTTGCCTGCACACATATCGTGGAAATAACTGTTAGTAATGTTCAATTCGTTGACAGTACAAACAGTCTCGCCTGGGTCGACCATAAAGTTACCATAACCGGACACCTCAACATTGTTAACGCTGATAACACCCGAGCAGTTGGCAGTCTTGATGAAAGCATCAGCAGTAACACCTGTGTAACTGATATTCTCGGTGGTGAATCCTGTAGCACCAGAAAGTACATACTTCACGCGGGCAACAACAGGCTTGGTAGACAAGCACTTGATAGAGATGTTCTTGCTTACGGTAAGTTCCTGTGTAGAAGGGGTACCATCATCGCCCAGCTTGACGAACTCATTGGTAGAACCATCCTTGGCAGGAAGGAGCATGATGGTTTCACCATCCTCTGCACCATCGATAAGTGCCTGAAGATCATCACCAGGATAAGCAGGGGTGTAGTTAGGCATGGTGGTGACACTTACCTTGCCACGTACTTTCTCACCATTGACAATGGTAAAGGTGTACTTGGTATCGTAGGTAAGACCTGTGATAGTAGCACAGCCGTTGGCGATGTCATCGGCAGTGAGAGTATAGGTATCTTCCTTGCCACCAGTGATATTGATAGCTGTTACCGACAGTCCAGGAGTCCAACGCAGTGTAACCGCATTCTTGGCGATATCGTCATCGCTCACAGTAAAGAAGATGTTTTCTGAACCTGTAGTGAACGAAGTAACTGCCCACTTTGACTCCTTGCTCACACCCACAGCCTTGATACGAAGAGAGTAAGTTGTCTCACCCTCCAGTCCGGTAATGGTGTAAGGATTATCGGTCACATCAGTAAACTCTACTGATGGATCACCCTCACAAGCCATATCGGGGTCATCGGCAAAAAGCTGTATGGTGTACGACTTTGCCTCTGAAAGACATTCCCAACCAAGTCGTACGTTGGTCTTGTTCTGAATCTTGGCTTCTACAGATGTAGGGCGGAAAAGTCGGTCATACTCTACACTTGTAAGTTCGTCCTCAGGGTCGGAGCAACCTGATGCGGCAAAGAGTACCGCACCAAGTGCCAAGACGTATGTTAATTTCTTTATAAATTTCTTCATGTTGTCTACTTGAATGGATTAATAATCATAATCATTGCTGAGCATGTTGTTGCTTCCGTCGATAAAGATTTGCCAGATAGGCCAGAACATCTTCTTGTCTGGATCGTTGAGGTAGAGCTTATTGACGTAGTTGTCTATCTTGTTGTTGTTGTCAGTAACACTCTTTTCATCAGTAGCGCTCTCACCCTCTTCATGCTCACGATAGGTGAACCAGTTGGAACTGCTTTCATAGAGGCTCTTGCCTTCTTCATCAGTCTGACCTGCCTCAAGACCATAGATTTCATAGCCGTCGGCATCAGTACTTTCTGCACCCAATCCCTCGTTGAAATACAACTTCTTAGGATAGGCTGCATAGATGCCTTCACGATTGGCAAGCTGACGCATCTTTTCTTTGGTCAATGCAAGCGCAGAACCCAACTTACCCCAGCGCATCAGGTCTACCTTACGCAAGCCTTCACCAGCAAACTCAAACTTACGCTGGTCTTCGATGGTCTGCTGGAAAGCATCCTTGCTGGCTGTGGCTGTACTCAGAATAGCAGACACCTTAGCTGCTGGATAAGCACGATCGAGCACAGGCTTGAGATACTGAGCTGCATTGGCAGGACCGTTGAGAGCATTCTCAGCCTCAGCAGCCATCAGGAGAATGTCGGCATAGCGCATTACCTGATAGTTGATACCATCATCGTTAGCAGAATTGACGATACGTTTCATCCACTCGAAGCGCAGTTTACCAAAGCACCAGCCGCCGCCAGAGCCACCGCTGACGGTCTTTACACCACCATCCCAAACATAAGGAACACAGGTGATGTTACGGCGTGCATCTTCCTTGTCAAAGTCGTACCACAGAGTAGGTGCAGGACCATTGGTACCACCCTTGGCAAGTTTGGTCCATTGGTCGGCATTCTTATGCTTCACACCCCAGTAAACCAAGGTTTGACCACGACCATCAGAGAAAGGAATCTCGAAGAGTGACTCCTTACCTGCGGTAACGTCGTCCTTGCAGAGATTGCGGAAGTTCTCGTCGAAGGTCTGACCGAGTTTGTTGCATTGCTGTGTGATAATGCTCACGCACTCATCTCTTGCGATGGTGTACATCTGCTGACGGGCAGACTCATCAGTAAGATTATAGCGAAGTCCCTCGTTAGGCCACGTTGACTTACCTGCCAAGAAGAGAGCCACACGTGCACGGAGTCCCTTGGCAAATGCCTTGCTTACGCGTTCTGTAGTCTTGGTATAAGTATTTTCATTAGGCCAGCCAAGATATTTCTCAGCCTCTTCCAAGTCGGCAAGAACCTTGTTCAGTATGGTCACACGGTCGGTCTTTGGCAAATATAAGGTCTCTGATGTGATAGGCTCGAAACGGTAAGGTACATCGCCCCAGGTCTTCACTAAGTCGAAATAGATGAAACTTCTCAGGGTAAGCAACTCGCCATAGAGTTGTCCCATCATGGCACTGCCGTTGATGTTGCCATTGGCAGCCATACCTTTGATCGCCTTGTTGGCGCGTTCTATAGCCTCATAGTCCTGAGCCCATACATTCTTGGAATTATTCATACGCTCGGCATCAGCCGATGCAGAATAACATGCCAGGGAAGCATCCTTGTCTGTAGCAACATCGCTCACACCTCCATAGTTATTGAATATCTCGCAGTCGGTATTGAGTCCGAAATAAGGAATATATCTGCCACGATAAGCGTATGTATCAGTCATAGACTCAAAGATGCCCATGACAGCATCGTTGGCCAATGCCTCCGTAGAGAATACCACAGTATCGTCAAGCGTCGACTGGTTAGGTGCATCCAGATCGCACGATGTAACGGTCAGGGATGCTGCCAAGATGAATGAAATATATATTGATTTCTTCATTTTGTTCTATTATTATTTAGAGAAAATTAAAAGTTAAGATTCAAGCCAATGACAAACTGACGGCTCTTTGGATAAGCCGAGTAATCAACGCCTGGCGTAAGATTGGTTCTGCGGATGGCAGACACCTCAGGATCATAGCCAGAATAGTTGGTCAGACAGAACACATTGTAAGCTGTTACGTAGAAACGCAGGCTGTTGATGCCAACTCGCTTGGTCAATGTCTGAGGCAAGGTATAACCTAAAGTAAGAGTGCTCAAACGCAGGAAAGAAGCATCCTCTACATAGTAGTCGGTAAGCACATACTTGCCTGTATAAGGCGACCACATACTTGTATTGGCATTGAGTGCTGCCAACTCTTCTGCATTGTTCCAGTTAAGGAGTTCGCCATTAGCGTTGATGTTGGTCCAACGAGAACCGTCGCGCATCAAGTCGATAAGGTTGCGATACTGGTACTTGGAGGTCTGGGTGTACTCTATGGCGTTGGCATTGTACACATCGTTGCCTGCACTCCAGTTGAAGTTGGCAGTAAGATCGAAGCCATACAGACGACCGCTGATATTGAAACCACCCGTATGGACAGGATTGGTGTCACCAATGATCTGTCGGTCTTCTGATGTAACCACACCTGTCTTTTCAGCCTTGGTCTCAGCAATCTTCATGCTACCAGGTCTTACCGGTACACCAATAACTGATGAGCAGTCAGCCACACCATCCTTCAGCACCCACTTGCCCTGAGCCTTGGAAGCCTCGATGTCGAAATCGCTCACCTCGTAACGGCCATCGCTCTTGTAGCCATAGATCTGACCGATAGGCTCTCCTACTTTTACGATGAAGTCACGTTGTATCTCACTGGAAGCCCACTCTGTATTGATATTGTCGAGAGACTGCAAGCCGCCCAATGAAAGCACCTTGTTCTTGTTGAACGAGATATTGGCTCCAATGGTCAAGCCATAGTTCTTCTTGTTGATGGCATTCCATGTAAGAGCGAACTCCATACCCAAGTTGCGAGTCTCGCCCATGTTGCGATACTGGGATGTATAGCCTGTACCCGACACAGGATACTGGATGAGCAAGTCTTTGGTGTTGTTCCAATAGCCATCGATACTACCTGTCAACTTACTGCCGAAGAGCGTAAAATCAAGACCCACATTACGGGTAATGGTTGTCTCCCAAGTAAGATCGGGATTTGCCATGACAGAAGAAGGAACCAAGATATTGGTTGCGCCATTTACCCATGAAGTTGGCTCGCCACTATACTCCTGTGTGAGATAATTATCATCAAGATTGTTATTACCTGCAGCACCATAAGAGAGACGCAGCTTCAAGTCGTCGAGCCACTTCTGTGCACCCTGCATGAAGGGTTCAGAAGATATACGCCATGCAGCAGCTACAGAGGGGAAATAACCCCAGCGATTGCCTTCAGCAAACTTAGATGAGCCATCGGCACGAAGTGTGGCTGTGAGGAGATACTTGTCCTTATAACCATAGTTGACACGACCGAAATAAGAGTTCAGTTTGTCATCGGGAGAATACTTGTCTTCAATAGAGTAAGCATGTCCCTGATTGGTCAGCTTCCAGCAATCAGATGCAGAAAAGCCCACAGGGAAGCCATGAACAACATTGGTCATCACCTCATTTTTGGTAATGATATACTCCTGACCGATCAACACATTCAAGCTGTGGTCACTGTTCTTGCCGAAGAGCGACTTGAAATCGTAGCTAAGGGTGTTGGTATTGCGGAACTTGTTGCGATACTGATTGGTAAGAACAATGGCAGGCTTTCCCTTATCCTCAGTAGCAGGCTTGTCCGTAACATAGTAGGCTGTGGTACCATAATAACGCTTGGTATCTACCTTGTAGGTATCGTAGCCGAATTCTGTCTTAAACTTCAGGTTCTTGTAGAGCTCCCAAGTAAAGGCACCCGACATATTGAATGTGGTGCGTACACGTCTCTGATCATTGTCACGCAAGTTGGTGACAGGATTATAGAAACTAGAACCTGTTGCATCATCGTCGTCTGTCTCTGTCGAAATACCAGGAACAGGGAACGGAGTATACTGGATGGCATAACGCAAACGCTTGTCGGTGCTGGATGTGCTTTTTGTCTCATTGGCACCACCGCCATTGATCTTGGTCTTAGACCAACGAGCCTGGAAGTCAAGCGAAATAGTCTTCACTGGTTTGGCATTGAGCTTGAGGCTGAAGTTGTCACGTACGAAATCAGACATCTGCATGATAGCCTTGTCGTCCATACGGGCATAGCCGAAAGCATACTTCATCTTTTCGCTACCACCATTGATGTTCAGGTTGTGATTGAAAGTATGACCGATTCTGCCATACACGATATCCTGATAGTCATTGGTAGCCACGTTGTCGTACATATCCAAGTCGCCAAAACTGCCAAAGTAAGGCTCATACTTATCTGCCACGTTGTTCTTCAAACTCGCCAGTTCGTACTGCCAGTTGGCATAATTGCGGGCGCTGAGAACGTCGAGCGTATTGGCAATTTTCTTCCATGAATAGTAAGCATTGTAAGACACAGAAGTCTTACCCTCCTTACCACTCTTGGTAGTAACAAGGATAACACCATTCGCGCCACGCGAACCATAAATAGCAGTAGAAGATGCATCCTTCAAAACTGTGATATCCTCAATATCGGATGCTGGAATATCACTGATTGACTCTACTGGGAATCCGTCAACAATGTAGAGTGGGTCATTACTCTGAGTAATGGAACCGCCACCACGAACACGGATCTTAACATCAGCATCAGGAGAGCCCTCGGTAGTGGTAATCTGCACACCAGGCATCTTACCTGTCAGTGCCTCAGAAGCAGAAGCCACTGGAACCTGAGTCAAAGCCTTATTGTCTACTGTTGCCACAGCACCGGTCAAGTCTTTCTTCTTTACGGCACCATAACCAATTACAACAACGTCATTAAGACTGTTGGACTCGTCTTCGAGCGTAATGTTAATGGATGATTTACCTGCAACATTCACAACCTGAGTCTTCATACCTACGTATGAAACTCTCAATTTATTACTGTTGCCTTCAAGGGTAAGTGTCAGATGACCGTCGAGGTCAGTTACCCCCCCCCTATTAGTTCCCACCTCAAGGATGGAAGCACCGATTACAGGCTCGCCTGTATTATCGATGACTGTACATTTTACGGTTTGCGCTGACAAGTTGGCTACAAACGCCAACAAGAATGCAATAAGCGCAAATCTTAAACTTTTTGTTTTACCAGACATACACTTTGGTTTGATTAATATTAAATAGCTGTTTTTAGCTTAAAAATTATCTATTATATATAAACCTTATTGTTAGTGGTTGCAAAGATATGAAAAAAATACATACGCAACAACTTATTTTATAAAAAAAAGGCTCGTAAACGTTTACGAGCCTTTTTTTTAACAAAAGCACAATTTGCTTTACATATTCACAACTTAAAGTTCAATTACATATTCACAACTTTCTTGACGGATACATGGCCCTGAGTGTCTGTAGCCTTGACGATGGTGATGCCATGACAGGGAGCAGAAAGGCGCTTACCAGAGAGGTCGAAGTACTCGGTCTTGGCTGTCTTAGCAGCAGCATAATCGAACATCTCGATGCCTGTAGTAGAGGCACCAGACATCTCCTTTCCTTCCGCATCATAGGTCTTGGCAGTGCTGTAGTTCTTGATGGCATGATCGAACTCGGCTATATCTGCTGTAGGAAGTACATTGGTATAAGCCTTCCATATTTCTACCTTGCCTGCACCGGAATACTTCTCGCAGATGGCAGGAACATCCACTGTCTTGTCGAGATAACGCTGAGTGTAAGAGGATGTGGTTTGAGTAGGAACCCAATCTGTCTTGGTTACAGGAAGAGACTTGCTAATCTTAGCGCCATCAACATTGGTGTAACCCTCCATCAAGTTGTTACAACCCTTATAGATGCAGTCATAACCTTCAGCTTTAGAGATATTCAAGCTACCGCCTCTGTCTGAACGGATAGGCGACTTCGTATCTTCGAAATAGCAACCTTCTTCGTATGCCACAGCTCCCGTACGAATATCCCAACCATCCTCACAGTTGAGCATATAGTTATTATAATAATGTACATGGCCACCACGCTGAAGAGGAAGACGAGAACCTTGAATATTATCAAAGAAATTGTGATGAAAAGAGATGGTACGACAGTTTTCGTAGACATCAGAATCGCCCTTACCCCATAAGCAGCTCTTGTCATGGTCGTGGAAATAGTTATAACTGAAAGTCATCCACTGCACATTGTTCTTACAGTCGAGCAAACCATCATAGCGGTCTTTATTAGCTGCACCACCATTGAAGAATTCGCAGTGATCAACCCAGATATGTCCACCCCAGTTGGTCTTGGCACTTACCTTGTCAGCCTGTATACCGATGCAGTCAGGGTCGCCTACTTCTACTTGTGCACCATTACGCCAAGCCACAATCTTATTCTCACCCGTTCTGAGCACAGGTACGCCCTTCATGGTGAAACGGCAGTTACGGATGATGATGTTGTCAACCGACTGCATCACGAAGGTGATATGAGAGAAGAGAGGAGCCTCGCCTGTTGTTGGGTTCACCACACCTATCAAAGTCTTGTTAGGAGCTATCATAATACGCTCACCATAGACAGACTCCACGCCAGACTTTCCGCTCTGGTCGTCAAGCAAACGACCGGTACTCAAATCATCCACATAGCACTTGATGCCTGTAGTAATATCATGATCTACGATAACGATATATGGATCAGTTGCCTGGAGATAGGCCTGCAACTGAGAGAAGTTCTCTGCCTTTACCACCTTGCCACCAGCGCCACCGGTAGTACCACCGGCACGATACCAGTTGGTACCAGGAACACCTTCGTAGGCAGCGAAGCCATCCAAAGAGAAGTCACGGCCATCCTGGGTCTGTGCATTTGCCATCATAGAGAAGCCACAGAGCAAAGCCGAAGCCAAGAGGGTTTTACAGCAAACAGCCTTGAGCTGTGCAGAAACGGTAGAGTTAATTTGTTTCATTGTAGAATTAGTTTAGTTTTGTTTGTTGTTTTGAGAAAAAAGGGCTGTCCTCGTCAAGAAGAGACAGCCCTTAGTTTGTTTCATTTTATATATCTTTCCCCCTCGTTGGGGAAAACATGTGTTTATTATTCTGTTACAGGAACAAGTTTGATGAGAGCGACGGTGGTAGATTCAGCCTTTGTAATTTTATGAGCACCTGCCTCAAGTACAACTGTTGTAGGAGCACCTGCCTGCTTTACACCATCTACCTTTACATTAGTTTTTGCACCAGAAACCCCATAATATACATACAAAGTCATCTTCTGAGATGTGGTGAAAGATACTTCTGTACCTTCTTCCATCTTAAGACTTGCGGAATAAGTAACACCTTCTATTGTGGTACTCTCCTTTCTTACATTTTTCTTTGTACCTGTCAAAGCAAATGCTGTGTTAGAAAGAGTACCATCAGTAGCAAAGCTGCAAGTTACTGTACCCTCAATAGGAGTAACAGTGCTAC
The DNA here is from genome assembly GCA_900556395.1 of Candidatus Segatella caccae. Lineage (GTDB taxonomy): Bacteria > Bacteroidota > Bacteroidia > Bacteroidales > Bacteroidaceae > Prevotella > Prevotella caccae. The sequence goes on from USOQ01000068.1 coordinate 13,282, forward strand.
CACCTTCAGAACCACCAGTAGAGCCACCTGTGCTACCACCTTCGCCAGAGCCAGTACCTTCACCAGAACCACCAGTGCTGCCACCTTCAGTAGAACCAGAACCTGTCTCACCACTTGATGCGCTCTCATCACCGAAGATATTTACAAGACCTGTCTTGTAAGAAGAAAGAATAT
>USOQ01000069.1 GCA_900556395.1 Candidatus Segatella caccae
CAAAGATTATCCCAATGAAACTCTTAGGAACTGCATACGCCCTTATCTTCTATATTCAGAATATCGGACTGGCTCTTATTCCTGTATGGATCGGTAAGGTAAACCAGGCTAATACGGGTGCCGACGGAGTCATCAATTATACTGAAACGATGACCATCTTTGCTGGCTTTGGCGTGGTTGCTATTGTCATCTCCTTCCTCCTCTTGTTGGAGGATAAGCGCAAAGGCTATGGTCTGCAGCAGCCTAATGTGAAGAAATAAATGAAGTGAAGAGCGAAGAACGAAGAGTGAAGAATTCGTTTGCTCTTTGTTCTTCGATATTCCTAATAATACACAAATAAAAGAAAGGAAACAACCATGAACGCTACACCTGAATCATTGATTAAAGAGTATGCTGATCCTATAGAGCAGCAGGAGATTGACAAGTTTATCTGTGCCGAGATGGGACGCCAGATTCACCGTTACATCAAAGGTATGTCGGGCACCAAGCAGGCCATGCTCAAGTTTGAAGAGAAATTGGCAAGTCTTTCAGTAACCGAGAAGGAGAAGGCTATAGCTAAGTATATAGACCTGAACCGCAAGGCACTCGATGGATTGGACTTGAAGATGATTTTAGTCCGTTCGGTGGCCAACTATTGTGATACCTTCCAGTATATGCTGGATTTCGTCAATGACAAACGCAAGATGGTGTTCTATTACCATCGCATTAAGGCGAAGTACATACAGTATCACGAGGTGATAGAGCAAGATGGAAAGTTCGGAATGAAAGATCATGAAGGTAATATCATGCTTTCTCCAATATATGATTTTCTGCGTACTTGCTACATCTATAATGACGACCTGACCATCATGCCTGTCATTGCAGAAAAGAATGGAAAGATGGGACTTGTGATGCCTGATGGTAAAGACACTGTAGTGGCAGACTTCTTGTATGATGAAATCTGTCTACGAGATGAATATCCATACTTTGAAGCAGTGAAGGATGGTGTGACGGGACTCATAGATAAGTTTGGTAACTTCGTGAATTAAGTGAAGAGTGAAGAACGAAGAGTGAAGAATTCAAAAGTCGATTCTTTATATATATGATACTGAAAGAGAAAGGGCAATCAGATTGGGATGAACCAACTGATTGCCCTTTTACTTTCGTTGCTATGAGCAACTTAGTTTTATCTAATTTTCTTTCGTTTTCGAACCATAGTGAAGAGAAGCAAAAGAATTCTTCGTTCTTCACTCTTCACTCTTCACTCTTCGTTCTTCACTCTTCACTCTTCACTTAAATTACCCGAGATACTTCATTAAGATCTTGATTTTACCGCTGTCGCGCAGCTTGATGATACTCTTCTCTCTGATCTGGCGTACACGCTCGCGGGTGAGATTGAACTCGCTTCCGATTTCTTCCAAACCCTTCTCATGACAGCCAATACCATAGCAGTAGCAGAGAATTTTGCGCTCACGCTCTTTCAGAACGGTGCTAAGTACACGCTGTAACTCCTGGCTCATAGACTCGAAGTCAACGTGCTTGTCGGTGCGACTGTCATCACCTGAAGCCATTACGTCGACCATTGCGTTGTCATCGTCGTCGCTACCAAAAGGAGCATCGATACTCATGTGATGGTTGTCGGCCTTGATGGTCTGGTCAATCTTAGTCTCCTCCATCTTGGTAATCTGGCTCAACTCTGTTACCGATGGTTTGCGCTGATGTTCTTGCTCGAACTTGCTAATCTCCGCCTGAATTTTACTAAGAGCACCCACCTGGTTGAGAGGCAGTCGAACGATACGGCTCTGCTCTGCGATGGCCTGTAATATGCTTTGGCGAATCCACCATACGGCATAAGAGATAAACTTAAAACCACGAGTCTCGTCAAACTTCTCTGCAGCTTTTACCAAGCCGATGTTGCCCTCGTCAATCAAGTCGGTTAGACCCAGACCCTGATGTTGATACTGCTTGGCAACAGATACAACAAATCGAAGGTTGGCTTTTACCAGTTTCTCCTTGGCACGCTCACCCTCACGACCGCCTTTGCGAATCTTTTGGGCAAGTTCTATCTCCTCGTCGATAGAGACCATGGGCTCACGTCCAATCTCTACCAGGTATTTGTCGAGTGCCTCACTGGATCGGTTGGTGATACTTTTACTGATCTTAAGTTGTCTCATAAATCTTCTTTTTACCTTGATGTTTTTGTTCTAATGATACGTAGGAAAATCGCTATTCCTTGAATTCGGGTTGCAAAGTTACAAAAAAAATACAATATAAATATCTTTTAGAGTGAAAAAGTTTCCATAACCATGTGTTTTTTAGCTACTTTTAGCGCCTTACAGGTTGCTAAATCTCGCAAACAACCTATCATAAAGAATGAAGTAAGATATGAAGAAGTTGCTTTTTGATGCATATTGTTTGTATATTCAAAGAAAATGTGTAACTTTGCAACCATATTATGTAAAAAACTTGAATCAAAAGAATCATTATAAATAAAACTAAAAAATAATTATGTTTGAGAATCAACCCAAAGGTCTGTGGGCCTTAGCTTTGGCTAACACGGGTGAGCGCTTTGGTTATTATACCATGCTCGCAGTGTTCTTACTCTATTTGCAGGCTAACTTCGGTTTTGAAACTGGATTGGCAAGTACTATTTACTCTACATTCTTGATGATGGTATATTTCTTGCCTATCATCGGAGGTATCGCAGCCGACAAGTTTGGCTTTGGTCGTATGGTTACTACGGGTATCTTCATTATGTTTATCGGTTATCTTGTGCTCTCACTCCCTCTTGGCAAAGACACTGTTGCTGTTGCCGCAATGGGCATTTCGCTTATCCTTATTGCTTTGGGAACAGGTCTGTTCAAGGGTAACTTGCAGGTGATGGTAGGTCGTCTTTACGATGAGGCACAGTTTGCCAACAAGCGCGACTCAGGTTTTTCTCTCTTCTACATGGCTATCAATATCGGTGCTATGTTTGCACCTACTGCAGCCATCAAGATTATGAAGTGGGCGCAGGACAGCTTGAGCGTGTCAGTGGAGGACTCATATCATTTCGCTTTTGCCGTAGCATGTGCATCGCTTATTGTTAGTATTGCCATCTACTATGCTTTCAGCTTTACATACAAGCACGTTCTTGCTTCTGAGAACAAGAATAAGGACGACAAGGCACCTGTCAAGGAGGCTAACGAGCTTTCGAAGGCAGAAACCAAGGAGCGCATCGTCTGCCTCTGTTTGGTATTCGCGGTGGTAATCTTCTTCTGGATGGCTTTCCATCAGAACGGTAATACGCTGACACTCTTTGCACGCGACTATACGCAGAAGACTTCAGAAGGTCTGCAGTCAATGGCATTCGATGTTACCAACCTCGTAGCTTGCATCTTCGTTGTTTACGGAAGCTTCGGTTTGGCACAGAGCAAGACTGGTAAGGGTAAGGGCATCTCGCTCGGCATTATCGTTGCAGCCATCGCCTTCCTCTTCTACAAGTACACCAATCTTGAAGGTGCTGTAGATGTTGAGGCTCCTATCTTCCAGCAGTTCAACCCATGCTACGTAGTGGCTTTGACTCCTGTGAGCGTTGCTTTGTTCTCATGGCTCAACAAGATAGGCAAGGAGCCAACATCTCCAGAGAAGATTGGTTTGGGTATGCTTGTTGCTGCTCTCGGTTTCGTATGGATGGCTGTAGGTTCAATGGGTCTGGAGCTTCCCTTGACACAGGGCGACCCTACTACCGAGGGTACACGTGTCAGTGCAAATCTCTTGATTTCTACCTATCTTATCCTTACTTTCGCTGAACTTCTGCTCTCTCCAATCGGTATCTCGTTTGTATCGAAGGTGGCACCTCCTAAGTATGCAGGTTTGATGATGGGTCTCTGGTTCGGTGCAACAGCTATCGGTAACCAGTTGGTTATGGTGCCAGGTATCATGTGGGGTCAGAACTTCAACCTCGTTATAATCTGGGGTGTTCTTGCAGGTATCTGCTTGGTTTCAGCTATCTTCATCTTCTCTATCATCAAGAAGTTGAATCGCGTAAGCTAATTCTTGGAATTGCGTAGAAAATAGAATATAAAAAAATGGCTTGCTTCATTTCGGAGCAAGCCATTTTTATACCATAGCGCTATTTCTTTAAACGCTATCAATGTCTGGTTCTTATTTCTTCAGCCATTTGTCAAGCCATCCGAAGAAAGTTCTTTGCCAGAGAATACCATTTTGTGGTTTCAATACCCAGTGGTTTTCATCAGGGTAGATAAGAAGTTCGGCAGGGATGCCACGCATGCGAGCTGCATTGAAAGCGCCCATACCCTGGTTGGCATTGATGCGATAGTCTTTCTCGCCATGAATGCAGAGGATAGGAGTGTCCCACTTGTCTACAAACTTATGAGGGCTATTCTCGTAAGTCTTTTGAGCATTGGTAGTCTGGTCTTTATTCCAATAAGCATCATCGTACTCCCAGTTAGAGAACCATACCTCTTCGGTATCGGTATACATGCTCTCCAGATTGAAAGCACCATCGTGAGCAAGGAATGCCTTGAAACGCTTGTCGTGATGACCAGCCAGATAGTATACTGAGAAGCCTCCAAAGCTGGCACCTACGCAGCCCAGTCGGTCTTTGTCTACAAAGGGTAGGTTGGCGGTAGCATCATCGATGGCTGAGAGATAGTCTTTCATACACTGACCAGTCCAATCGCCTGAGATCTCCTCGTTCCACGCACTTCCGAAGCCTGGCAAACCGCGACGGTTGGGTAATACGATGACATAGCCATTGGCAGCCATTATCTGAATGTTCCAACGATAGCTCCAGAATTGGCTTACAGGACTCTGAGGACCACCTTCGCAGAAGAGGAGGGTAGGGTATTTTTTGTTGGCATCAAAGTTGGCAGGCAACATGACCCATACTAACATATCTTTTCCATCTGTGGTTTTCACCCATCGCTGCTCGCACTTGCCGAGGTTCAACTGGCTCAGTATATGGTCGTTCTCGTGGGTAATCTGTTCCACCTTAGTAGTCTTGATGTTTTTACCTGGTGTAACGATATAGATATCTGTAGGATGACTCATGCTCGCTTTGGTAGCGAGAAGTTTGTTGCCATTGTTGGCAAGGGATATACTTCCGTAGTCAGCCCACTCGTTGGTAATCTGTTTTACCTCACCCTTGAAGTTAGTCTGGTAGAGATTGAGAGTTCCGTGCCAAACACCGATGAAGGTAAAGCTCTTGTTGTCCTTGTTCCATACGAAGCCTTCAACATTGGAATCGAACTTATCAGAAACGTAGTTCTTCTTGCCTGTGGCGAGTTCATAAACACAGAGGCGGTTGCGGTCGCTCTCGTATCCATCACGAGCCATGCTCTGCCATGCAATGTACTTACCATCAGCAGAGAACTGAGGGTTAGTGTCGTAGCCAGGATTGTTTTTCAAGTTTTCAGGAGCATTTACAGCTTGATGCTTCATACTCTTAGTGGCATCTACCTTAGGCGCAACATAACCAGCCTCCTTGCAGAGGTTCTTAGTCTCACGTGTACCTATATTATATAGGTATATATCCGAATCGGTAGAGATGGCATACTGTAGACCTTCCTTTTTACGGCATGTATAGGCGATAGACTTAGAGTCTGGGCTCCATGCCAATTGTTCAATACCTCCGAAAGGAGCCATAGGGCACTCGAAAGGTTCGTCCTTGAGGATGTCTTCGCCCTCATTGATGGTGCCGTCGGCAGCTACGTCGGCTACAAAAGGATGCAGTATACTTTCTACATAGTGATCCCAGTGGCGGTAGTTCATATCGGTGACGAGTCGACCTGTTGCCAGTGGAAGGTCTGATGGGTTCTCCTTGATGGTGCCGTGGTAGGGTAGTTCCTTGACGAGAATAACCTTCTTACCATCTGGAGAGAACTTGAATGCTTCTATGCCACTCTTATCATGGGTGAGCTGTTTGCGGTCTGTACCATCTGGATTCATGCTCCAAAGTTGTCCGTCGCGCAGAAAAGCTATCTTCTGTCCGCCAGCAATCCATGTAGCATCACTTTCGCTTTTTGCATCCGTGGTAAGTGTCTTTTGGTTCTTGCCATTGGCATCCATGACGAAGAGCATCTGATGGCCCTTGTTCTCTTTCACACTGTAGTAACCTACTTGGTAAACCACCTGCTTGCCATTAGGCGAAGCCTCAGCAGCACCAATTCTTCCCATAGCCCAAAGAGCTTCTGGGGTCATCAAGTGGTTTTCCACCTTGATTTCGTTCTTTTGAATCATTGTTTGTGCATCAACTGTGGTTGCGCTTGTAGCGAGTGCTGCCGCAGTTAAAATCATTGCTTTAATCATGTTTTTTTTATATTGTTGTTTGATTTATTCCATATAGTAATCGTTGTGCAAAAATAATGATAATTTTCCAAAGCAGCAAGAAAGTTGTGCAAAATGTACCTATGGGTGGCATTTTGTCGAATGATGAGGAGTGAATGTTGTATTTGTGGAGAAAATGTAACAAACTTAGGATAAAATTTGTTTTATCTCTTAATAAATTGTATCTTTGTCTGCGAATAAAGTATGTTCTAAAGTTTAGGACATAAGTTCGATAGTTTGGAACACAAGTTCTAAAGTATGGAATCTAAGTCCGATAGTTTAGAATATAACTTGATTGTATAGACAGAAATCATTTTAACCCATTATAATAACAAATCTCAATAGAAAGGAACAAAAATATGGCTAAGTACAAGTTGCAAGAGATGCCGGACGTGCATCATGATGGTAAGCGAAGGGTGTATCCCAAAATGATAATCAATCGAACCCTATCGCGCAAGGAGTTTGTCGAGATGATGCATGATTTTCATCGGGGCACGTCGCCCAGTATGGTGGAGGCTGTACTGATAGATGTCGAGGACATGCTGGTGCGAATGCTCTCCATGGGATATAATGTCAACTTAGGCAATCTGGGCCATTATTCGCTCTCGTTGGAGTTCAAGGACAACAAGCCTACCGAGATGCGTGACGAGGACGACAAGATGACTTATCGCAAGGTGGGCGTCAAGAGCGTCAACTATAAGGCTGCGCCCGACTTTGTCAAGGAAGTGAAGCTTGAGACCGACCAGTATCTGGAGCGAGACATGGGTGGTGTGAAACGCGTATTGAAAAGCAAGTACACCCGTGAAGAGCGCATTTCCCGAGCCTTGCAGGTAATAGAGAAGCATGGTTTTATCAGCCTTGGCGACTATGCCCAGCTCAACAATATGAGTCGTACGGTAGCCTCCACCGACCTGAAGCAGATTACCGACAACCCTCAGTCGCCCATCTGCTCGCATGGTCGCCATAGCCATAAGGTGTGGGTGAAGAGAGAGGTGTAAATGGGAGCTACTGATTAGTTACTTCTTCGCACACCACCATCTCTGTACCTCTGTAGATGACGACAATCTTGTGAAGTTGGGTGGTCTTTACAGCGGATGTAACTACTTCGCTTTGAGCGTAGCGGTTCACTTGAGCCTCGGCTTCTTTAAAAAGCTGTTGGATGTGTGCATCCGTATCTTTCGATTTGGCGTACTTGAGTTCCACAATATAAGAGTGGGTCATGTCGCTATAGATGTCGAGTAGCGGACATAGGAAAATGTCTGCATATCCTTCCTGAGTATCTTTTTCGGAGATAGGGCGATAGTACTGATTTTGGCAAGTCATGGCAAGTGTGAAGCCATGCACAAAATACTCCCCTTTCTGATGGTCTCGCTGGGAGGCGTATTTGTGCAAGCTGTCGGCAATGTACTGGAAGTATGCCTTCCATTCTCCACGATAAGCAAGACGGCTTGCCAACTCATTCTTTTCGTAGCTGTCGAATGAGAGGTCGTTTTCTTTGTAGGTATCGAGCAGATAAGTAAATAGCTGCTCGCGCACAACCTCGTTTGGAATAATAAATTTGGTCTTTCCTTTGTATGTTCCGTCGATGGTGACCATTCCGAAGTAAAACAATAGGCTGACGAAATTGTCGGGATTGCCTATCAGCTCGGCAGGAAATCCCGACTTGAGTTCGCCTGTGATGTAACCTTGCTGCACCAGTTGCTGGATGATAGAGGCATCGTGGGCAAACTCCTTGTCTCTGCGGATGAGCATGCGGAGCTTGTTGTAGTCGGTACGGATGTTTTCGTCTATCATGTGGTCGGGCACCTCACAATCATTGTTCACATAATTGTCGATGAAGTAAAGCACCATGTTGGAGTTGTACATCGTCACTTTGCCGTACTTCTTGAGTGCAAAGCAATAGTTGTCGTACCATGGCTTCATGATGGTTATCAATTCGTCGATGGTATGGTTGAACTCGTATTGGGTGGAGTAGTATTCGAGCATGTCACGCACTTCTTTCTCCGTGAATCCCGTCAGCTCATTGAATTGGGCACTCAAAGTGTAGTTGGTTCCGATGTTGAATCCACTGGTCAGGTCGTCTAATGTGACAGGGCTGACTCCTGTCACGAATACACGGGCGATGATAGAATCCGTACCAGCCTTGATCGTATCGAAGAAAGTGCGCAAGTATCCCTCGCCATGAGTCTCTTTGCGATATTTGTCCAGGCAATTGGGTTCGGCAAGAATCTTGTTGGTGAAATGGTCGTATTCGTCGATGAAGAGGAACACCTTGGCGTTGGTCTTCTCGCATTCACGGCAAAGATAGTTCAGTTGCTTGACCGCACCATCCAGTTGGTTCATGCCTTCTTTGATGCCTTTTGGCAAATATTGTGCATATACATCGCAGAAAAAGTTGAAGGCTATGCGACAATGGTCGTCTAATCCTTTTTTATAGTCATTTAATTCAGCATTTACTATTGCAAAGTTGAGCTTGATGACAAGATATTTGTTGTGTTCGGGTGTGGGATGTTGACCGATGTAGAGATGACCGAAGAGCTTGTCGAAGATGCCTGCTCGATTGATGTCGTAGTAATGCTCAAGCATGGAGAGGGTAAGGCTCTTGCCGAATCGGCGAGGGTGGAGGTAGAAGAAGAACTTGTTGGCTCTTTCAATTTTCTCCACGAATGGAGTCTTGTCGACATAATAGCAGTCATCCTCAATGACGGCTTTGAAGTTCATCATGCCGTAAGGGATGCGCTTGGGATATTTTCGAACGCTCGTTGATTGATTCTCTACCATATTTTTACACCTTTTTTATATTGTTCTGCAAAAATAAGGATAATTTTCCGAAATAACAAGAAACTTCTTCAAAAGATAATATCGGGGATATGAAATGTTGTAATGGATAAAAATGTAAGTGAAGTTTCGCATGTACGGAAGTTATAGTAGTTAAAGAAGTTATCACTCCCTTCGGTCGTTAGAAGTTATAGCCAATAGCCTTTTTGTTGTATATTTAGCTATAAAGCATATGGCTTTAACTTCTCTAACTTCTCTAACTTCTCTAACTTCTTTAAATCCTTTAACTTCCCCATTTGCGAAAGTTGAATTGATTTTATTTGATTGTCGATGTGATAGCAAGGCTCCAATCATTTATAGAGTGAGAATTTGCCCCTCTTTATTCGCAGAGGAATGGTATGAAAAATGAAACTCCAATAACTCCATTCTGACCAAAAAGCTTCGGCGAAACCAAACCTGATGAGTTGTAAGGCTCTCAGTCTTTTGTGGGAGGAGCGGGCTATTGTCTTCTTGAATTTCTTGTCGGCATGATGGCCGAAGTTACCTCCAGCACATATTTCGCTCAGGAGGAATTTACCCAGTTCTTGATGAGGCTTTGTTATCCAGTATTTCTCTTCCAGGAGGAATACTTCTTTCAGTACCCATATCAAAGCCGATGCCATTTTGTTCATTCCTAAATGGGCAATGAGGTCTGAGGCTTCTTTTCTATCCTCATCTGAGGCATTGAGGAGGACATAATAGTAGTCGGTGATTTGGCGTAGACCGATGCCTCCTTCAAAGAAATGTCGCTGGATATGGGCGAGTTGCATGAGGAGATTGAACTTAGAGGTAGGTACGCGAAAACCATTCTCTGTCATATCAGAAAGTTTGATTTCTTCGTTCAGAAAACGGAGAAGTTGTGGGTTTTTCCACCTGTTGTAGATTCCCGAAGAAGGTAAGAAATGTACTTCTACTACGATTTCGCTTGCTTTAGATTTGAAGTGAATATGGTGATGGGGCTGCAGCTCATCTTCTTCCATGAGACGGTGTTGCTGTAACCACTGCAAGACGTGTTCCTTTCCTCCCTCTACGTAGATGTCGATATCTCCAGGTGTTCGCAAGTTTCTAAGAGGATATAGCATCTCGTTGCCTTGTCCTTTTAGGATAGTGGAACGCATACCATTGGAGTCGAAAAACGCTGTGAGGCGTTCGGCTTCCTTGTCGAATTGTTTGTTGAGCTTTTTGAGCCTTTCTGCTTCCATGACCCATTTCAATACCAGTTCAGTAGGAGGTTTGCAGATGTTAGAGTTCTTGTCAACACCAGCAAAGACAACTCCCGAGATGGATTGCCATTGAGCTTCTTTGTATATCCACAGCCAAACAGCGGGGTCGCTGATGGTTATGGGTTCGTCAGAAATGCCCAACCCCTTTCTCAATAGTTGTAATAATTCCTTGTAGTTATTTGTCATGTGTCTATTTTCTGTGTAGGTGATGATACTTGCTGCAAAGTTACGAAAAAACATAGGTAACTCAAAACATTCTTCTCAAAAATAGAATCATTTTATCGTTTGATAGTACAACTTTTGTAAAACCTTTATTTGATAATCCAATACTTTTTTGTACTTTTGCAATCGAATTCAAAATCAACAGCAATTAGTTATATCAAATAAAACGATGAAGATAGGTTTCGACAACGAGAAGTATCTGAAAATTCAATCAGAGCATATCAAAGAGAGAATCTCACAGTTTGATGGAAAACTTTACCTCGAATTGGGTGGTAAACTTTTCGACGACCATCATGCCAGTCGTGTTTTACCAGGCTTTCAGCCAGATAGTAAGCTGCGCATGTTTCAGAAAATCAGTGATAGTATAGAAATTGTTATTGTCATCAGTGCTGCCGACATTGAGAAGAATAAGAAGCGTGCAGACTTAGGTATCACCTATGATGAAGACGTGCTTCGTCTGCGTGGTGAGTTTCAGCATCGTGGATTCTTGGTAGGTTCGGTGGTTATTACCCATTATAATGGTCAGCCTGCAGCCATCGCTTTTAAACAGCGATTGGAACGTGAAGGCATCAAGACCTATTGTCATTATCTGATAGAGGGCTATCCTCATAATGTGAAGTTGATAGCCTCGGATGAGGGATTCGGACAGAACGACTACGTGGAAACAGAACGTCCGCTGGTTATCGTTACAGCACCAGGCCCAGGAAGTGGCAAGATGGCTGTTTGCCTCAGCCAGTTGTATAATGAGAACAAGCGTGGTGTGCGTGCAGGATATGCTAAGTTTGAGACTTTCCCTGTCTGGAATCTTCCTCTGAAGCATCCTGTTAACATCGCCTATGAGGCAGCCACTGCCGATCTTAATGACGTGAACATGATAGACCCCTTCCATCTGGAGGCCTACAATAAGATAGCTATCAACTATAACCGTGATGTGGAGATCTATCCAGTGCTCAACGCTCTTTTTGAGGGCATTTATGGAAACAATCCTTATAAGTCGCCTACCGACATGGGTGTCAACATGGTGGGCTTCTGTATCTCTGATGATGAGGTTTGCTGTGAGGCTTCTAAGGATGAGATTGTGCGTCGATATTATGCTGCTACCAACAAGATGGCAGCGGGAGCTTGTAACGATGGGGAGATAAGTAAGATACAGATGCTCTTCAATCAGGCTAAGATAACGACAGACTTCCGCAAGGTGACTGTTGCTGCCAAGAATCATAAGAAGGAGACAGGCCACACTTCGTCGGCTATAGAACTGGAGGATGGTACGATAATCTGTGGTCATAGTAGTGATCTGTTAGGTTGTAGTGCAGCCTTGCTGTTGAATGTAACCAAGCATTTAGGTAATATCGACCATCAGCTGAAACTTATTCCTCAGTCTATGATAGAGCCTATTCAGCATACCAAGGTGAATTATCTGGGTGGTCATAACCCACGTCTCCATACTGATGAGGTACTTGTGGCACTCTCTGTCTTGTCGGAGAATGATGAAAATTGCCGTAAGGCCTTACAGCAGTTGCCTAAGCTTCGTGGATGTCAGGCTCACTGCACAGTGATGCTCAGTGATGTGGATCAGCGTATCTTCAAGAAACTGGGAGTCAACATCACTTGTGAACCTGTACTGAAGAAATAGCACTTAACAAGTGAAAAGGTAAAGACTGAGCTTTCGCATATCAAGAAGTTAAAGAAGTTAAAGGAGTTAAGGAGTTAAGACGTATGTCTTGTTGCTTAAAAACTACGGCAAAAAGACTATTGTCTTAACTCCTCAGCGACCGTAGGGAGCGATAACTTCTTTAACTTCTTTAACTCCTGAACTTGCGAAACTTGAATAAAGAGAAAAAAGCCTGAGGAATATGTCATAGGATTGCAAGCTACACATTGTCGGTTGATTGCTCATTCGGTACTGGCAAGAGAATCTATCGAGCCAATGACATAAGAGCCAAGTTTCCAGATACAGCACGATGCTGGACGGGAATGTGCTACTTCGTTAAAAACGTGATGAAGTTCCTGAGGGAACTTTGTCTTGTCCTGACCGAAATCTGGCGGTTTTTCATCATTATCGTCACTATGAGGGTCTACGTCTGCTACCCTCTGTCTGTGAACAGATAATAATTCAGCAGACCCTAATTATTGATAAATATTACTCTAAGAATCATCCAATTTAGTATCAATTGAATGTACGAATTTAGTTTGTGCCTGACAAAAATTTGCAGACACAACCACTCTCATTGGTGGATTCTCCGTGTGT
>USOQ01000070.1 GCA_900556395.1 Candidatus Segatella caccae
AGCGTGAGCGTCGTCCACGTCCTGAGCGTGGTGAGCGTCGCGGTCGTCGTGATGACCGTCATGAGGGTCGTGGTGAGCGTCCTGCTCGTCAGCCACGTCGTTACGAGCATCGTGATGAGGAGCAGGCTCCAAGAGACTTCAATGATTCTCTCGATCACAACAATGATGTAGAATAATCTGTATTATACATTATTATATATAAGGGTACGTTTCCAAAAGAAACGTGCCCTTTTTCTGTCTATTGTGTAAACTGTGCTCTGATAGAAGATAGTATAGTATTGCAAGTGTGGCTTTTTGTCATGTTATTGGCGTTTTTGCTTATAAAATGAAAGGCTTTTGCTGTTGTTTTTAAAAATAGTTCAATAAATATTGTTATATTTATAACATTTTTTGTACTTTTGCACTTGATAAAGCGTATTAGAGTTTAATTTTTATTAGTATTTTATGAAGAAGCAGTATCTACATTCTGCTGGAAGCATCAGGTTTAGTGCTTCCTTCATTAACAGAATGCTGTTGCTTTGTTTGTTGGGCATTGTAATGCCCCAGGCTATTTATTCAGCAACAAGCTATTCAGTTCAACAGAGAGAGACAGTTAGTGGAGTAATTATCGATGCAAACACACAGGAAACGATTGTTGGTGCAAGCGTTATGTTAAAAGGTAGTTCTCAAGGTACAGTAACAGACATCGACGGTAAGTTCTCGCTGTCGGTAAGCAAACTTCCTGTAACATTGGTGGTTTCATATGTGGGTTATCAGAAGAAGGAAGTAAAGGTTTCCTCTCTGGATGGTGCCCTTACCATCAGTCTTACTGAAGACACTCAGATGATGGATGAAGTGATTGTCACAGGTTATGGTACATTTAAGAAATCAGCTTATGCCGGTTCTGCAGCCAATGTGAAGGCCGACAAGATAGCCGATGTTCCTTCGGTATCTTTCCAGGATATGCTCCAGGGTAATGCCACTGGTGTGCAGTTTACATCTACTTCTGGTCAGCCTGGTGCCTCTTCGAGTATCAACATTCGAGGTATGGGCTCTATCAATGCCGCCAACACACCGCTTTATGTAATTGATGGTGTGCCCATGATTAGTGGCAATATCAGTTCGTTAGATTCTGATTCAGGTCTCGACATTATGTCGACTATCAATACCAATGATATTCAGAGTATTACTGTCATCAAAGATGCTGCAGCTGCATCACTTTATGGTTCGCGTGCAGCCAATGGTGTCATCATTATAACTACCAAGCAGGGACAGCAGGGCAAACCAAAGATTTCTCTGCAGGCAGACTGGGGATTCTCTGACTTTGCTATGGAGTATCGTCCCGTCATGAGTGGTCAGCAGCGACGCGACTATATCTACAATGGTCTCTATGCAGGCGCGCTTCGTGATGGTGAGAGTGAAGAGGATGCCAAGGCCTATGCCGACGAGAACATCGATACTTATGCACCCGTGCCATGGTGTGGATTTGTAGATTGGGACGATGTGCTTTTCAAGAAAGGAAGCCATCAGCAGTATGAGGCATCGCTGTCGGGCGGAACGGATAAGTTTAAATATTATTCTTCTTTGAGTTATCTCAAGCAGGAGGGTATCACACAACGTTCCGGTCTGGAGCGTCTTTCTGGTAGATTGAATGTCGACTACAAGGCCACCAATAAGTTGACTCTTGGTGCTAACATCCTCTTCTCAAGTGTCAACCAGGACGTTTATAGCGAGGGATTCACCTATACATCTCCTTTCTATTCTTCGAGAAGTGCAGTGACTCCATCTGATCCTGTATATAACGAGGATGGCACATGGAATCGTGAACTGATTCGCATCGGTGACCGTAACCCGGCACTTGCCAACGAATATGATTCTCAGCGTGAGTATGTCACCCGTACTTTCAATACCATTTATGGTCAGTATGAGTTTATCAAGGACTTGAAGTTCAAGACCACCTTCAGTTATGATTATATCACGACAAAGGGAAAAGATTGGGCAGACCCACGTACCTCTAATGGTGATGATATCAACGGTGGTATGTCAAAGAAGTTCTATGAGCGTCGCAAAATGATGTGGGGCAACCAGCTTACCTATAAGCAGACTTTTGCAAACGTACATCATCTCGATGAGCTTTTAGGTTATGAGATTGACGATCAGTATCGTGACTATTTGTCAGGATATGCTACCAACTTCGCCACTCCCGATAAGAACGACATCTCTAATGGTAAGAAGACGGAGTCGGTAGGCGGTTCTGATAGTCGCACACGTATGGTTTCTTATATCGGACGTGTAAACTATGATTATGACAACAAGTATTTTCTTGGACTCAGCTATCGTGTAGACGGAAGTTCTCGTTTGCAGCGTTCTCATCGTTGGGGTAACTTCTGGTCGGTATCTGGTGCATGGCGTATCATCGACGAGGACTTCATGAAACCAGTATCAGACTGGCTTACCGATTTGAAGCTTCGTGCATCTTATGGTGTAAATGGTACTTTGCCTTCCGACTATTATGGTTATATGGCATTGAGCAGCTTGAGCAACGGCTACAATGAGCAGCCTGCCATCATTATCTCGCAACTTGCCAACGATAATTTGAAGTGGGAAACCAACTATAACCTGAATTTAGGTCTCGACTTCTCGCTCTTCAATCGTGTGAACGTTACCTTAGAGTATTATCTGCGTAACACCAAGAACCTTCTTATGGATAGTCCGGTGTCTATGACCACAGGTTTCAGCTCTTACTTGATGAACGTGGGACAATTGAGAAACCAAGGTGTGGAACTGGAAATCAACTCAACCAATTTCAAGACCAAGGACTTTGAGTGGAAGACCACATTCAATCTTTCACATAACACCAATAAGGTTGTCAACCTCGATGGCGATCAGACAGAGATAGTAAGCGGTACTCAGATTCACAAGATAGGTCATTCTTATCGTACATTCTATATGATAGAGTTTGCAGGCATCAACCCCGAGAATGGTAATCCACAGTTCTATAAGAACGACCTGCTGGAGGATGGATCCTATAACAAGGAAATCACCGAGAATGCAAGCGAGGCAAAGTCGATTATGCTCGACAAGCATGCAGAGCCTAATGTCACTGGTGGTCTCTATAATAGCTTCCGCTACAAGTGGTTCGACTTGAGCTTCCTCTTCAACTATCAGTTTGGTGGTTGGTCGTACGACACCTGGGCGCAGAAGACCGAGCATGGTGGCTATGATATGGAGGCCAACATCCCAACATATTATGCTGACAGTTGGAAGAAGCCAGGCGATGTCACCAAGTATGAGCAGTTCTATGAGAAGAGTTCCAGTGTGGCAATGCACAAGATCACCAACAGCCGTCGTCTGCACAGCACCGACTTCCTACGTCTGAAAACCTTCACCCTTGGCTTCACCTTGCCAAAGCAATGGCTTTCTTCTGTAGGCTTGAGCAATGCTCGTATTTATATGTCAGCTAATAACCTGTGGACATGGGCAGCCTGGGATTATTATGATCCGGAGTCTGTGGTTAACGGCAGTGCCACACAGGCCACCCCACCACTCAAGACAGTTACTTTCGGTTTGAATGTTAATTTCTAAAAATGAATGATTATGAACAAGATATATAAATATGTAATGATGGGAATCGTTGCTATAAGCATGTCTTCGTGTGGCAATGACTGGCTCGATCTTGATCCATCAACATCTGTGCCTACCAAGGTTACCTCAAAGTCTGAGGTTGACGCCACTCTGAACGGTATATATAGTACCATGCAGTCTCCTTACGCCTATTCTGGTCGATTGGTGTATTATGGCGATATGACTGGCGACGACATGCAGGCAGTCAGCTCTACCAAGCGTACAGCATCGGCTTATCTTTATGGCTTTACCAAGAGTAATGTGCCTTCTTCTTATTGGGCTTATCCATATAGTATTATTCAGAACTGCAATGTGATATTGACCAATATCGACAATATAGTGGTTTCTGATGCAGACAAGCAGACCATGAACGACTATAAGGGTCAGGCTCTTGCCCTCCGTGGTATGTCGCTTTTCGATTTGACCAAGCTCTATGGTTATCCCTATACCTATGACAATGGTGCCTCTCTGGGTGCCAGCATCGTAACTGATGTGGTGGATAAGGACTATATGCCTCAGCGCAGTACGGTGGCTCAATGCTACGAACAGATTATTAATGACTTGGAGGCAAGTATCAATTTGCTTGGCGAGAAGTTCAATAAGGGCAAGATCAATAAGTGGGCAGCCCTGACTCTCTTGAGTCGTGTGTATCTCTATCATGGTGACAACGAGAAGGCTCTTAATGCAGCCAAAGCTGCCATAGAGGGCGCTGAAAGTCATCAATATCAGCTGTGGACCAACGAGGAGTATCCTACAGCATGGTCGAACGATGTGAGTGAAGCTTCTACCAATAAGGGCGAGGTACTCTTTGAGATAGTCAACCTTACAACCGATTCTCCAGGAAAGGAAAGTTTAGGTTATCTCTATTCTCCCAATGGATATTATGACGGTTGTGTCACAAAATCGTTCTACAATTTCCTCAAGAAAGACAACGATGATGTTCGTCTGAAGATTATCAATGTGGCTACCAAGGCTCAAGGTTATTCTTCATCTGTTTATGGACGTGGATATGTCAACAAGTATCAGCCACAGCAAGGTGAGGGTGTTGAGGATGCTAATATTCCTTTGATTCGTCTCTCTGAAGCCTATCTCAATGCTGCTGAGGCTGCAGCCAAGTTGACAGCAGCAGGTAGCGACCATAATGCTGAAGCTGTGAAATATCTCGGTGCTATCGTCAGTAGAGCCAATCCTGCTAAATCGGTTGATGCATCTTCTACGGTTACAGTAGACCAGGTGCTTGATGAGCGTCGCAAGGAATTGGTGGGTGAAGGACAACGTATGTTCGACTTGCTAAGAAATGGCAAGAAGGTGGTGCGTGTAGAAGAGAGCAACAGCACTTTGAGCAAGACCAAGCATACTTGTGGTAAGGACTTTATGACAATAGGCGAAGGCGAAGACAACTTCTATAAGGTTGTGCTTCCTCTTCCATTGGCAGAGCGCAATGTAAGTCATTTGCAAAATAATCCTGGTTACGGAGAATAATCCGTGAAGGGGTAAAAAAAACATGAAATGAAGAAAAACAATAAGTTTTTATTGGTAATGATGATGGTGATGCTGACGATGTTCAGCATCACCATTTCGGCTAAGGAGCATGCCGACGACAAGAAATTGTCGTGCGACGGTCCCTATGTGGTTTATCAGGCAGACGGTAGTGTGAGAGTTATCTCGGTGACTTTGAATGGCGAGGTGAAAGATACTGTCTATGCCGTTTTGCCAAAAGATTTTACCCTACATGTGGCAGACCATGAGGGCAACTATCCTTTCTCCGTGCGTCTACATTCTATAGCTCGTCAGCCATGGAAGCAGAGCCAAGCTAAGAAAACCTTCGTGATGTCCGATCCTCATGGTAGGCTCAACTTGGTTGTCAATCTGTTGAAGGCCAATGGTGTTATTGACAGCAAGCTTCGCTGGGCTTATGATGACAATCAGTTGGTGGTTATTGGCGATATCTTCGATAGAGGTTATGACGTACCTCAGATTTTTTGGCTCTTCTATAAACTTGAGGCTGAGGCAGCCGAGTGTGGCGGGCGTGTTTCTGTATTATTGGGCAATCACGAGCCTATGGAGTTAGCTGGCGATATGCGTTATGCCAAACCTAAATACAAGATGCTTGCAGACACCTTAGGGTTCTCTTATCGCCATCTCTTCGGTTCGAATACCGAGCTGGGCAGATGGCTTGCCACACGTAATGCGATACAGGTCATTGGCCGCAACCTGTTTGTCCATGCAGGAATCAGTAAAGAGTTCTATGATCGTAACTTGAGTATCCCCGTGGTCAACGACACTATCAGCAGTGTGCTTTTTATGAAGAGCAAGCAGCGCAAGGCTCATTCTGAGTTCTGTAAGTTTCTTTATGGCAACCGTGGTCCCATTTGGTATCGTGGCTTGGTGCTGAAGACCAAGAAATGGTCGCCTTTGTCAAGCGATTCTCTCGATATGGTGCTTCAGCGATACAATGTGGACAGAATCTATGTAGGTCATACGATATTCAAGGACATCAAGCGTTTCTATAAGGGAAAAGTCATCGCAGTGAATGTTGACAACCTAAAAAACTATCTTCACCATCGCGGTAGGGCAGTCCTGATAGATGAGGATAAGCTCTATGTCGTTGGCGACAAGGGCATTAAGCGTAAGTTGTAGATAGTGTTTAGTATAGACTATCGTTATTGTATTAGCATACTTTCGTTTGTGAGAGATTGGGATGTAAACTCCTGTTTCCACAAACGAAAGTTTTTTCTTTTTAGGGTGAGTCGATTTTTATTTCCTTGTTTTCTTCTTTAGTTTGTCAGCCTTTTGTCTTTTATGCAAGATGTATATCAATGTATATGTGTACACTATAAACCACACAGTTTTTTTTGTCAAAAAACAGCCTCAAAAAATGAACATACTTGCGATGGCCATCGCAAGTACTTTCGTTGCCCATCGCAAGTACTTTCATCGCCCATCGCAAGTACTTTCGTTTTTGGCGGGTATTTCTGTTAAAAAATCAAGGAAATGGAGAGCTGTGTATTTTTTGATAAGGCTTCAAGTCAAAGTGGGTGGAACTTAGAAATGTATAAAAACAAAAAAGCCTCGCAAGTTGTAACTTGCAAGGCTTTGATTTGCGCTTCAAGATGGGCTTGAACCAACGACCCCCTGATTAACAGTCAGGTGCTCTAACCAACTGAGCTATTGAAGCATTAGAGGTAAATGATTTCTCATTTGCGGTTGCAAAGGTAGTGACTTTTTTTTATTCCACCAAATTTTTTTGAGAAAAAAATGTATTTTGAGCTAAAAAACTTCATTTTTTTAGGTTTTTGGCCTCTTTTTAGGATATAAATGAGTATTTTTGTAGGCGAAAGGCGTGTACGAACACTCCATGTAGAACTAAGAAATATTTTTAAGTAAAATGAAAAATAGATTATATGTAATGGTGCTGGCTGTGGTGCTGGCTATTCCTGGTTGGGCTCAAAAGGAGAAAAACCATGATTTTGTAGTGGCTAAAAATATGGATGTCTTTACTTCTATCTACAAGAATCTGGATATGATGTATGTAGATACACTCGATGCAGACGAAGTGATAGGTAATGGTATCAATGCCATGTTGCGCAGTCTTGACCCCTATACAGAGTATTACCCTGAGTCGAAGGTGAAAGAACTCAAGAATATGCTTACAGGCAAGTATGCTGGTATAGGTTCTGTGGTGAGATATAATTTCCAATTGGGTTATACGGTCATCAATGAGCCTTACGAAGGTATGCCCGCCCAAGAAGCTGGTTTGAAGAAGGGGGATATTATTTTAAGCATCAACGACTCTACGATGAAGGGGAAGGATGTGAGCTATGTGAGCGATCGTCTGCGTGGCGAGCCTGGCACCTCATTTATCCTCAAGGTGAAGCGGCCCAGCACGGGCAAGGTGATGAAAGTGAAACTCACCCGTCGCACCATCCAGATGCCTTTCTTGCCTTACTATGGAATGCTTGATGGAGGTGTGGGATACATGAACTTCAATTCCTTCACGGATCAATGTGCCAAGGATGTGCGTCGTGCCTTTATAGACCTTAAGAAGCAAGGTGCTAAGAAACTCATCTTCGATCTTCGTAGCAATGGTGGTGGTTCTGTGAGCGAGGCGGTGAGCATCGTCAATATGTTCTTGCCTAAAGATAAGACCGTGCTAACGATGAAGGGTAAGTTGCAGCGTGCTAACAATGAATATAAGACCACCGTGGAGCCTATCGATACGCTGATGCCTATTGTGGTGCTTGTGAGCAATAATACAGCCAGCTCGGCAGAGATTCTGAGTGGATGTCTTCAAGATTATGACCGTGCTATTATATTAGGAACGCGCACGTATGGTAAGGGACTTGTTCAGGCAACGATGGAATTGCCCTATAATGGACAGATGAAACTTACTACGAGCAAGTATTATATCCCCAGCGGTCGCTGTGTGCAAGCTCTCAATTATAAGCATGCCAAGGGTGGATATGTGGAGCATGTGCCCGATTCGCTCACGAAGGTGTTTTACACAGCAGGAGGTCGCGAGGTGCGAGATGGTGGTGGTGTGAAGCCTGATGTGGAAGTCTTGCCCGACTCGCTTCCCAACATCGCCTACTACTTGGCGGGCGCACGTGATAGTAATGAATTGGTGCTCAACTATGAAGTAGATTATATCGCTAAGCACCCAACGATAGCTCCTGCCGAGAAGTTTGCTCTCAGTGATGCCGACTACGAGGAGTTTAAGTCTCGCGTGCTAAAAGCTGATTTTAAGTACGATCGTGAGACGGAGAAATATCTGAAGGATTTGATGAAGTTGGCTCGCTTCGAAGGTTACTATGATGATGCTAAGGCAGAATTTGATGCACTGTCTAAAAAGTTGAGCCACAATGTAGAAAAGGATCTTGACTACAATAAGTCGTATATCAAGCGTCTGCTCGAAAACGATATAGTGGCAGCCTATTATTATCAGGGTGGCGCCATACGTAACTCGTTGCGCTATGACAAACAGGTGAAGGAAGCTATTCGATTGCTTGATGCACCTGAGGAATACAAAAAAATACTAACTCCGCAGAAAAATAAGGAGGAAAATGTACACAAATAACTAAAAATGTGCATGTTGTAGAAGAAAATATTCCAAAAGCTTTGGTCAGTATTAAAAAAAATCGTAATTTTGCAACGTTCAGTGGAATGAGGGGCTCACAAAGAGTTCCTCATTTTATTTTAATAAGAAATATATGATAGATAAAAACGTCGTAAAAGAATT
The DNA here is from genome assembly GCA_900556395.1 of Candidatus Segatella caccae. GTDB lineage: Bacteria > Bacteroidota > Bacteroidia > Bacteroidales > Bacteroidaceae > Prevotella > Prevotella caccae. The sequence continues at coordinate 8,843 of USOQ01000070.1, forward strand.
AGTTGACGAATGGCTCCAAGATAAAGAATATTTCTTGGTAAGCATTGAAATCAGTCCTGACGATAAGATTGTCGTAGAGATAGATCATGCCGATGGCGTGTGGATAGAGGACTGTGTGGACCTGAGTAGATTTATTGAGGACCACCTGAACCGTGATGAGGAGGATTATGAGCTGGAAGTAGGCTCTGCTGGATTGGGACAGCCTTTCAAGGTGTCACAACAGTACATCAATCACATCGGTAAGGAGGTAGAAGTGCTTGATGCCGATGGCAAGAAGGTAAAAGGAGTACTGCACTCTGTAGATGGTAACGACTTCAGTGTGAGTGTAGAAGAGAAAGTAAAGGTAGAAGGCAAAAAGCGCCCTGTGAAGCAGGACGTGCTTCATACCTATCAGATGGATAAGGTAAAATATACAAAATACGTAATAAGTTTCAAATAAGCTATGGCAGTAAAGAAAATGCAAGAAGAAACTGCGAGTATGATTGATACATTCCGCGAGTTTAAAGAAACCAAGAATATCGACCGTACTACATTGGTAAGCGTTTTGGAGGAAAGCTTCCGCAATGTGCTTGCCAAGATTTTCGGTAGTGATGAAAACTTCGACGTCATCGTAAACCCTGATAAAGGTGACTTCGAAATCTACCGCAACCGTGTCGTTGTGGCTGATGGCGAAGTGGAAGATGAGAATAAGGAAATCCCATTGGCCGAGGCTCGTAAGATCCAGTCTGACTATGAGGTGGGTGAAGATGTGAGCGAGAAGGTAGACTTCAATAAGTTCGGTCGTCGTGCCATCCTGAACCTTCGCCAGACTTTGGCATCTAAGATTCTCGAACTGGAGCACGACTCTTTGTACAATAAGTATAAAGATCGCGTAGGACAGGTTATCGCAGGTGAGGTATATCAGGTTTGGAAGCGCGAAGTACTCATTGTCGACGATGAGAACAACGAGTTGATTTTGCCTAAGTCTGAGCAGATTCCTGCCGATGTTTATCGCAAGGGTGAGACTGTTCGTGCCGTCATCCTCAGAGTGGACAACGAGAATAACAATCCTAAGATCATTCTTAGCCGTACAGCGCCCATCTTCTTGCAGAGACTTCTCGAGGCAGAAGTTCCTGAGATCAATGATGGTCTCATTGCCATCCGTCGCATCGCTCGCATGCCTGGTGAGCGTGCCAAGATTGCTGTTGAGTCTTTTGACGAGCGTATCGATCCAGTAGGAGCCTGCGTAGGTGTTAAGGGAAGTCGTGTACACGGTATCGTGCGTGAGCTCTGCAACGAGAATCTCGACGTTATCAACTACTCAAGCAATATCAAGCTCTTCATCCAGCGTGCTTTGGCTCCAGCCCAGATTACCTCTGTTAATGTCGATGAGGTAAATCATAAGGCAGAAGTATACTTGCAGCCAGAGGAGGTAAGTTTGGCCATCGGTCGTGGTGGTATGAACATCAAGTTGGCTTCTATGCTTACCGAATACACAATCGATGTATTCCGTGAGATTAACGAGGCTGATGCCGAAGATGATATCTATCTGGACGAGTTCTCTGACGAAATCGACCAGTGGGTGATTGATGCCATCAAGGGTATTGGTCTCGATACCGCCAAGCAGGTGCTGAAGGCTCCACGCAACATGCTGATTGAAAAGGCAGACCTGGAAGAGGAAACTGTTGACAGCGTATTGAGAGTATTGCGTGCCGAGTTCGAAAATTAATAAAACAAAAAAAGAAGGAGATAGAAAGTATAAATATGAGCATCAGATTAAACAAAGCACTACGTGAATTAAACATAGGACTTCAGACGGCAGTTGAATTCCTGGAAAAAAGAAACGAATTAGGGGAGGTGAAGGCCGAACTGAACTTTAAGTTGAGCGACGAGCAGTATAAGGCGCTCAGCGATGCCTTTAGTCAGGATAAGGAAGTTCGCAACCAGGCCGAAAAGCTCTTCACTAAGAAGACCAAAGAGAAGAAGCGTGCACCAGAGCCTAAGGAAAACCGTGCCGAGAGCATCCTTGAGTCGAGTCGCCAGCAGCAATACAAGCCACTGGGAAAGATTGACTTGGATAGTGTCGGCAAGGCACCTGTTGCTCAGTCTGCTGCTCCTAAGACAACAGAGACTCCTAAGGTGACAGAGACTGCTGCCGTCAGTCCTGAGCCAGTAAATAACGCTCCTAAGAAGGAGGAGAAGCCTGTAAAGGTAGCTCCTGTAGTGGAAAAAGTGCAGGAGAAGCCAGCAGAACCCGTTGCTAAGCAGCCTGAGACAAAAGTAGCTAAGCCTGTAAGCAAGGAGGAAAAACAGGCTAAGGTGGCAGAGAGCCAGCTTGCAGCTGAGCAGCCTGCTACTACTGCCAGCACGGTCTTTACCTTGAAGAGCGAACAGAAGTTTGCTGCCAACGAGCCTAAGGTGCTTGGTAAGATAGACCTTTCTGCTCTCAACCAGAGCACTCGTCCTAAGAAAAAGACTAAGGAGGAGCGTCGTAAAGAGCGTGAGGATAAGCTTGCTCAGCAGCATGGTGAGCGCAAGAAGCGTGTGCGCATCAACAAGGAGCGTGTAGACATCAACGCCGAGTCAGCCAATGGTGGTAAGTCTAACAACAATGCAGGTGGCAACCAGAACAACAATGCTGGGGGCAAGAAAAAGAATAAGAACAAGAATAAAGGCAACAACAACAAGGGCAACAACCAGCGTCAGATAGAAGTCGACGACGAGGCTGTAGCACGTCAGGTAAAGGAAACCCTTGCTCGTCTTACAAGCAAGAGCCAAAACAAGAAGGGCGCTAAGTACCGTAAGGAGAAGCGCGAGGCTGTACAGGAGAAACTGCAAGACCAGGCTCGTCAGGAGCAGAAGGAGAGTAAGATTCTGAAACTCACCGAGTTTGTTACTGTGAGCGAGTTGGCCACGATGATGGACATCAGCGTTACCCAGGTTATCTCTACCCTCATGGGTGTGGGTATCATGGTATCTATCAACCAGCGTCTGGATGCAGAAACCATCAACATGGTGGCTGAGGAGTTTGGCTTCAAGACCGAATATGTCAGTGCCGAGGTTCAGGAGGCTGTTAGCGAGGAAGAGGATGATGAAAACGACTTGGTGCCACGTGCTCCTATCGTTACCGTGATGGGTCACGTAGACCATGGTAAGACTTCTCTGCTCGACTATATCCGCAATACCAATGTGATTGCCGGTGAGGCAGGTGGTATTACTCAGCACATCGGTGCCTACAGTGTGACCCTGAAAAGCGGTCGCAAGGTAACCTTCCTGGATACTCCAGGTCACGAGGCGTTTACCGCCATGCGTGCCCGTGGTGCCCAGGCCACCGATATTGCCATCATCATCATTGCTGCCGATGACTCTGTGATGCCTACTACCAAGGAGGCCATCGCTCATGCCCAGGCTGCTGGTGTGCCTATGGTGTTTGCTATTAATAAGATTGATAAGCCAGGTGCTAACCCTGATAAGATTCGTGAGGACTTGGCCAATATGAACCTCCTTGTAGAGGAGTGGGGTGGTAAGTATCAGTGCCAGGAGATCAGCGCCAAGAAGGGTGTTGGTGTGCACGACTTGCTCGATAAGGTGCTTCTTGAGGCTGATATGCTCGACCTCAAGGCTAATCCTAATCGTCGCGCTACAGGTACTATCATTGAGTCTTCTCTTGACAAGGGTCGTGGATACGTTTCTACCGTCTTGGTAGCCAATGGTACTCTGAAAGTGGGTGATATTGTCCTTGCAGGTACCTCTTGGGGACGTGTGAAGGCCATGTTTAATGAGCGTAATGCCAATGTTAAGTCAGCAGCACCTGCAGAGCCTGCTATTATCCTCGGTCTGAATGGTGCACCTACTGCTGGTGACCAGTTCCATGTCATCGAGACAGAGCAGGAGGCTCGCGAAATCGCCAACAAGCGTGAGCAGTTGCAGC
>USOQ01000071.1 GCA_900556395.1 Candidatus Segatella caccae
AGTGGTTTGGTTTCTCCAAGATGGAGATACTTACACCAGACGAATTGGTGGAAAGGATCAATAGAGAGTAATCAATACGCAATATTTCAATCACCCAACATTAAAAATTACGATTTATGAAAAGAAATTTAGGTATACTATTAATAACAATGATTTTCATAACTGAATCGTAAAATTATGAATTATGATATTTGATAAAATAATAAAAGACCTACTTAATCTTAACTTTTTTTCTGAATATAAATTTAGAAAAAGAGACTCTTCCTTCTTGTTGAAGACAAAAGGTGGTAAGCAATTTATTGAGATGGATCACTGGATTGCCGAAGCAACATCATCTCTCGTAATATACCCTATCTATGGTGTAAGATTCGATATTCTATCAAAATGGTTTGAGAAATTTAGTATGAAAAAATTGCAAGACCAAAGAGACGGAGCCAGTATCGATTTTTCTGGGGATATGCTATCTATGCAAGACAAGTTTTATTTCAACTTAAATGGGGAAAAATATGCAACCGATTTTAATGAATTACAAGCAAAAGTTCAAAAGTGTGCAGAATATGTCTTTTCAGAATATTCGTCACTTGATAAACTCTATAATAAAACAATATTGCCAATTTTAAACGGAGAGGTTTCTCTACCTGATGTTGGATCTGACTGGATCTTTATTGATTTGGCTTTGTGTAAAATCGTAAATCCTTCAAATTTTCATAAGCTAAAACAGATAATTCTTTCCCATGTGAGAAAAATGTATATGCGTAAAGAACCGAACATATTGTATTATTATGATAATTTAGAAGATATTTTACAATATTTAGAATATACTCAATTATAAGTAGTGTTTTTTAGGATGCATATTATATGTCTATATGTAACATCAATTACAGATACAGGCAAGAAGTTCCAACTCGTCAATGTGAAGGATGTGAACTACCGCACGGAGGAGATGTCTTCAGAGAGTGAGAATGTGAACAACAATCATGCCTATGAGTATGATGCCAATGGTAATCTTGTTTATGTCAACACAAGCCGTACAAAGAAGGACGGCATGGCTGACGAGAAGACCGCAGAGCGCAAGCTTAAATGGGATGAGGAGAACCGTCTCCTTGCTTCTGATGACAATGGCTTCGTGACTAACTACTGGTATGATGCAGACGGTGAGCGTACGGTGAAGACATCAGGCGAGAGTGACCAGGTGTATGTGAACTCAGAGTTTGCTGGTGGTCGCACAAACACAGCCAAGTTCTCTTTGTATGTATCTCCTTACCTCGTAGCCAACCAAGGCGGACGCTACACCAAGCATATCTATATCGGTAGTCAGCGTGTAGTCAGCAAGATTGGCGACTTCGATTCTTATGGTTCCGCCCCACGCCGCATCCAGTATGCAGGTAGCGAGACTGATGGTTTTTCTGATGATTTTAAGGTTATTGAATTTTCACTTGCAAAACTTCAATTAATTACACCTAAGCGAATTTTCACAAGTAAAAGGCTCTACTATCTTGCTGGATGAGTTTTATAAATTAAAATACACTATCTTCATGAATAAATTACTAAAAATATTTTGTTTTTGTTGGTTGTTTTGCCTATGTGATTGTTGTAAAAATAGCATACATCCTAATCTTATAAACAAAAAAGCTTGTAAGCAAATATTGGTAAAAAATTATTTTGATGATAATGAATACATTATTAATAATGATATTTCAATCCAAGAACTGTATGAACTCTTACGGAATGCAACTCTCTGTGACATAACTAAATTGCCTCCAAGATTAGTATTAACTATAAAAGGCAGAAATTATCATCAAACTTTTTTTATATGTGATAATTATATAAAAGATGACAAAAGAAAAATATATAGATGTAAAAAAAATATAGAAAAGGAGTTAAAGAAATTCATCAAAAAAGCAGGTAAAAAACCTATTGAGTGCCGTAAAAAAAGTAACAAATAAAGGTAATACATATGGGAAATTTTAAAAAAAGAACTCTTTTTTATATTAAAGATAGTTTATTTATAGGTGTATCAATCTTCGTTATAGATATTGTCGCTTTTGTTATTTTAATTTTTTTGTCTATGAGTGATAGTGAATCACCCATACTTGCTGATTATGTACACATTTTTTTAAAAGAAGTTTTATCTTTACCATTATCATTGATTAACAATGATTACCCTTTCTTTTTAGATGACCACCAAGTTCCTAAATTAATACTGTTCACAATGCCTGCAAACATTCTAATACAATCAGTTTTTTTCTGCTTTATAAAGGAATGCATAACTAAAATCTTAGTTACATTTTCGAATAAAAAGAATATTGAATAATAAAAAACAATGGCTCAGGGGAGAGTTATTAAAATGTGCCTAAAAAAACGAAAGTACTTGCGATGGGCAACGCAAGTACTTTCGATGACGATTGAAAGTACTTTCATTGGCACTTGAAAGTACTTTCATTTTTTGGGGTATTTGAGTAAATAAAATCAGTCTATTTTTTCGATAATCTTCATTCCCTCTTCCACAGCCTGCATATTGAGCGGAATCATAGCGTGATGACGCTCTGGCAACGACTTATAGAGAGCCTTGTTAAGACCATCGGTGCTTACCACAGGACACACCTTGAGCAATCCACCGAGGACTATCATATTGAACACCTTTGAGTTTTTCATCTCAGCAGCCTTGTCCATAGCATCAATGCGATAGATGGTGATGTCTGTGCGCTGTGGAGGATTGATAACCCCATAGCCGTCGTAGATCAGAATACCACCAGGCTTTACTTTTGGTTCAAACTTATCGAGTGAGGGCTGGTTGAGCACGATAGCTACATCAAAATGACTGAGTATGGGCGAAGAGATGCGCTCGTCGCTCACGATGACAGTAACATTGGCGGTTCCACCTCGCTGCTCGGGGCCATAGGCGGGCATCCAGGTTACTTCTTTATCCTCCATAAGTCCTGAATATGCGAGTATCTTTCCCATAGAAAGGACACCCTGACCACCAAATCCGGATATAATAATTTCTGTCTTCATTCTTCTATTTAAAAGTTAAGCATCTAACACCAAACATTAAACACTAAACACTACATTCCTGTGGTATCCTTGAGGTCGCCCTTAGGATACTGTTCGAACATATGCTCTTCCATCCATTTATTGGCTTCTACAGGCGAGAGTTTCCAACCACTGTTACAGGTAGAAACTATCTCTACCAAACTCGAACCTAACCCCTTCATGCTCGCTTCAAAGGCCTTGCGAATGGCCTTCTTAGCCTTGCGGATGCTTGCTACGGTCTCCACGCTCTGACGACTCACATAGCAAGTGCCTTCGAGATGAGAGGCAAGTTCGGTGATGTTGAGCGGATAACCATGTAAGTCGGGCTGACGACCATAAGGACAGGTGGAGGTTTTCTGACCAAGCAAGGTTGTAGGAGCCATCTGTCCACCTGTCATGCCATAGATGGCATTGTTGATAAAGATGGCAGCAACATGCTCACCGCGATTGAGGGCATGAATGGTTTCGCAGGCTCCGATGCAAGCCAAATCGCCATCACCCTGATAGGTGAAGACGAGACGATCGGGCCACAGACGTTTTACTGCCGAGGCACATGCCAAAGCACGACCATGGGCAGCCTCTTGCCAGTCGATATCAAGGTATCGATAGGCAAACACGGCACAACCTACAGGGCATATGCCCACGGCTTTGTCGGCCATCCCCATCTCCTCGATGACTTCTGCCACGAGTTTATGTACCACGCCATGAGAACATCCTGGGCAATAGTGCATGGGAGTGTCGTTCATCAGCGACGGCTTTTTGTAAACCAGATTTTCTGGTGATATGATGTCATTCATTGGTTTTGAACTTAAATCTTTCTACTTAATAAATAGCGAAGAAAACAATATCTTCACTCTTTACTTGATTATTTTCTTGAGTGCTTCTACGATTTCCTCGGGCTCTGGAACGATACCGCCTAAACGGCCAAAGTGCTCTACAGGAGACTTACCATTGACGGCAAGACGCACATCTTGTACCATCTGTCCGGCATTGATCTCAACTACCAAGAAGCCCTTGCAACGATCAGTCAATTCGCGAATCGCCTGCTCGGGGAAAGGCCAAAGTGTGATAGGACGGAAAAGTCCCACCTTAATGCCTTGCTGGCGAGCCACCTCGATACTCTTTTCGGCGATGCGGGCAGCACTACCAAAGGCTACAATGACATAGTCGGCATCGTCAATATACTCGGTAGCATAACGCACTTCTCGCTCGCGGATGGTCTGATACTTCTGCTGTAGATGCAAGTTGCGTTGCTCCATTACCTCAGGCTTGAGTTCGAGCGAAGTGATGATGTTGGGCTGGCGCTCCTTACAGCCAATGGTGGCCCAAGGACACTCACGAGCTACTTCTTCCTCGGTGCGGCGAGGCTTCATAGGGGGCAAAACTACGCGTTCCATCATCTGTCCTATCACACCATCACTCAAGATCATGGCAGGATTGCGATAACGGAAAGCAAGCGTGAAAGCAAGGTCTACAAAGTCGGCCATTTCCTGCACTGAGGCTGGTGCTAACACAATGACATTATAGTCACCATTGCCACCACCACGAGTGGCCTGAAAATAGTCGCTCTGTGAGGGCTGGATGGTACCCAAGCCTGGACCACCTCGCTGCACGTTGACAATGACTCCTGGAACTTCGGCTCCTGCCATGTAGGCGATACCTTCCTGCATCAGAGCCACACCTGGACTTGAAGAGGTGGTGAGAACGCGCTTGCCAGCTCCAGCACCAGCGTACACCATATTGATGGAAGCGACTTCACTCTCAGCTTGCAACACCACCATGCCCGTAGTCTCCCAGGGCTTGAGGAGTGCTAAAGTCTCAATGATTTCTGTCTGAGGGGTGATGGGATAGCCGAAGAAGCCATCGGCACCACATCGTATTGCGGCATGGGCGATAGCCTCATTGCCTTTCATGAGTGTTACTTCTTGTTCTGCCATGGTTACTTTTCCTCCTTTTTACGATAAACGGTGATACATCCGTCTGGGCACACAATAGCGCATGAAGTACAGCCCACGCATGCTTCTGCATGAAGAGGCTCTACATAGCGATAGCCATGCACGTTGACTTTCTTGTCGGCCAGTGCGATGACATCGTGAGGACATGCCACCACGCAGAGCGAGCATCCTTTGCATCGCTCTGTATCTACCACAATGGCCCCTAAAATTCTATTCTTTGTCATGGATTATAGTAGTCTTTACAATAGAAGCTGAGGATATTATCAAGCATCTCCTTGGCTACGACGGCTGGGCTGTCGGGGTCAAGTGCGATGGCTTCCATATAACAATCAAGGGCATGTTTGAAGTCACCTTGCTTGCGATAGGCATTGCCCTGAAGATAATATTCCTGAGCTGTCATTTTCTGCTGATGTTTCTTTTAATTTGCTTTGCGAAATTACTAAAATAAGCTAACTAAAAAGAATTATAAGCCGATATTTAAACTATATTAATGTTGTTTTGCTGAAAAATGCGCACACTACCAAGCGGTGTGCAATTTTTCTTTTTTATCGTTCACATTAGGAACAAACCATTGTAAATCGACTTTTGGAAAGGCCAAAAAACAAAAAGACTTGATGAATAGGTGAAAAGGTGATAAAGAAAACAACGGTCATCAGTTTTTACACTGATGACCGTTGGCTTGAGGTAACGATAAATGTTATTATCTGATACTAATTATAAACGGAATTTGGCAGCCTGCTCCTCAATATAGGCAGCATCACTGAAGTAGTCGATACGCATGGCTTTGCGAACCTCATCCATGGTCTGAGCTGCAAAAGCACGAGCTTCCTCACTACCCTTCTTCAGGATGTTGAACACCTCAGGAATATCCTGCTCATACTCATGGCGACGGGCACGGATAGGAGTAAGCATCTTGTTGAGCACACTGTTAAGGAACTTCTTACAAGTTCCGTCACCGATGCCTCCCTTTACATACTGAGCCTTCAGTTCATCGAGGTTCTGGAACTCTGGCCAGAACTCTGCGAAATCTTCTGGTGTAGAGAATGCCTCAAGATAAGTGAACACGGCATTGCACTCCAGATGTCCTGGCTCCTCCATACTCATACGTGGAGCACCATTTGACATCTTCTTCACCTTCTTCCACACGGTCTTCTCGTCATCGCTCAGATAGATACAGTTACCAAGACTCTTACTCATCTTCTCTTTACCATCAGTACCTGGAAGACGACGGCAAACCACATTTTCAGGGAGCATAATCTCCGGCTCTACGAGAACAGGAGCATAGACCTGGTTGAAACGACGGACAAGCTCGCGTGTTACCTCCAACATGGGTTCCTGGTCTTCACCAGCAGGAACGGTTGTAGCTTTGAAGGCTGTGATGTCAGCAGCCTGACTTACTGGATAGCAGAAGAAGCCAAGAGGAATGTTGGCCTCGAAGTTGCGCATCTTGATCTCGGTCTTCACCGTTGGGTTGCGCTGAACACGAGATACGGTGATGAGGTTCATCAGATAGGTGGTGAGCTCGGCAAGCTCAGGAATCATACTCTGAATATAGAGTGTGCACTTATGTGGGTCAAGGCCTGCAGAGAGGTAATCGAGAGCCACTTCAGTGATATTCTGGCGAATCTTCTCTGGGTTGTCTGCATTGTCAGTAAGAGCTTGTACGTCGGCCATAAAAACGAACATCTTGTCGAAGTCGCCTGCATTCTGCAGTTGTACTCGACGCTGAAGTGAGCCGATGTAATGCCCCAAGTGGAGCTTGCCTGTTGGACGGTCGCCCGTCAATATTATCTTTCCCATATTATTACGATTGTTTCTGTTATACGAAAAATAGTCAGCCTGTCTGCTATTTTTAGTGCAAAGGTACAGCAAAAAGGGCAAAACACAAAATAAATAGTTACTTATTTTGAGTTTTTGCCCTTTACCCGTCACTTACCATGTATAATTTGATTGGCAAATCACAGTTGTGCTGTGACAGCGAAAACAAATTACTTCTTGGTGATCACCACTTGTTTCTCATTGAAAGCACTGCAAGCATCTACCAACTTCAAGACTTTGTCCCAGTTGGCTACTGGTTCCTCACGATGCAAGAAACTCTTGCTTACATGCACTATGATCTTGCCAGCCTCGGCACTTGCCTTCACCGCGAACTCGCCACAATCGTTGCTGACGGTGGTATTCAGTTTCTTCAATGACTCAGCTGAAGCCTGATAGCCTTTGGGCAAAGCCACCTCTATATTCCACTCATCAGCAAATGCCATTTTACGCCAGATACGATCCTTGCGGATGCGGTCATTGCCTTCCAGTTTCATCTGCTCTCCTATCAGCTTTCCCACAGCCAGCATCATGCTGCTTCCTGCACGTTTCACCAATCCTTCCATCTCGTAATCTACATGATAAACGAAGTCTGCGCTGTCTTTTCGGATGCCCACACAATCGAGTCCATAACCATTTACCTTGACTGGCTCCGCTTCATGATAGCCTTTTATCTCTTCCTTGAACTGGTCGGGTTGCTCCTTTTGCTTGTACTCGGCAAAGTCAGACTTCATGACGGAAGCATCTTTCTTCAAGAAAGCACTATAAGGATCAGACTCATCATACTTCAAATAACGCCAAAAAGCGGCAAGATGGTCGGGACCATACAGATAATAATCTGGCGAGCTAACCATTTGTCCGTATTCTTTCTGTGCGCCAGAATAGTCTATGCTGCGGTGAATATTCATCTTGGTACCATCGATGTTGACCTTAATGGTGACGACAGACTTGTTAGTGGCAGCTGTACTTACAGGGATTTCGAATGGCGCATCAACATCCTGCATATATGCCTTACGCCCCTGGAACTTATAAGGGATGTCCGATGCCACCTTAGGAAAGGTACCAGGGAAATAATACAGGTTGGTTCCCTTGAGGCGGAAGAACCAAGTGGTAGAATTATAGTTGATGAGCTTGTCGACAGGCAATTCGCCAACAGCAGTCGTGATGCCCATTTCCACTTCTACCCCTAACTTACGCAAGAAGTTGGGCACACGGTTGAAGGCTTCTTGGCTTGTTCCACCAGTAACATATTCATAAGCATAAATACGGTCTGCTTTCTCGTCGGCAGGCATCGACTCATCCTTGGCCGACTTATACACACTGCGTTTCTGCGCAGAAAGACCTGCTGCCGAATAGCCGTTCTTGCTAACATAAGACTTCATCAGCTTCCAGTCATCTTGTAGGATGGGCGCAACATCAGGGTTAGCTCGAACACCTTTCTGACGCATGGCCTTCTCGACCACCATGGTCTTCGACTTAGTGGGCGTAATGTACATCAAAACATAAGGAGACTGCAAGGAAGAGTTATACCAAGCAGACGGCTCTCCATCGACAGGTTGGTCCATCACCAAATCAAGCACGGCGTTTTTATCCTTGTCCGTGGTCTGCTTAAATTCGGGAGCCCCATTCATCGAGCGATAAACCGTAGACAAACTTTGGTCTAACACGCAATGCACTCTGCTATAAAGAATCGGCTCGTCTTGGCGAAAATAAAAAGTAAAAGGATCCAACCGCTGTTCCTGCGTGTCAATCTGGTTGAGAGAAAATACGTCAATACAGTCGCCGACCTCCAATCCTGGCACGGCAATCTTCTGGCTCAAGTCCTTGCCTTTCTTACCTTCCTTGACATCCACATAGTCATCGAAGTCGACCACTTGCACCTTGCCATCTTTCTTGAGCACACGAATACCCAGGACGGTATTGGTCTTATTGTGATATGCCCCTACCCACTTTTTTGATTTCGTGCGGAAAGAAAACTCAGAATAATCCTTCAAGGCTTTCTTGTCGTTGAGTTGTATCAGCATACGCTCCATGTCTTCGCAGTCTATCTGACGTGTCAGACGGAGGTTAACAAACAATTCCGTTGTTGCCTTACGGTAATAATCGGTACTCAACTCCCGGTAATAAGAGAGGATAACAGCCGATTCGTTCTTGTACTTCGCTGGCACTGTGCGTTTCTTGAAGTCAGCAGGAGTATTGTCCCACACTTCTTGACGCACTTTCTGAGCCAACTTGAGGTAATCAGCCTTGTCGTCAGCCTTAACAGGCAAACATACGAGTTGCATTGCCAAAAGGAAGAAAGCAACTCCCATCATTCTCACATGTTTCATAGTTCAACCTTTAAAATGTATAACATTGCTTATTTAGTTTGCAAAACCACTTGCTCGTTGCAGGCATCATTCCATTCGGAAACCATTTTGTTCCATGCCGGAATATCCTTCAAGGCTACTCGCCTGTTCTTGATGACATACTCCTTTTTCATGACGACACGATTGCCTTGTTTGGAAAACGTACAAGACAAGTCAGCCCAATGGGTATGCGACGCAAAAGGAGCAGGGAGTTCCTGCACACGCATACCTTTTGGTACAGAGAGACTGACCTTGCGCACATTCTTCAGTTTCATACCTATCATATAGTCGGAAACCCGCTTGGTAGTATCTACTTTCTCCAACCACACATCTTTGTCCTGATTCATATCCACATAGAGGTATTGGTCTGCCGACACTCCCACGTTTCCTTTATAAAAAGAGGAAGAGATGGCGAGCTGTTCGTCTTGGGGCCTACTACCTTTGAGCACCACATCCCTCATTTCGTCATTATTGCCGTCCATTCCCAACAAACGAGACAGAAATTGCTGTCTGTCATCTTGCGCAGCTGCGTCGTATGCCGACAAGACCATGGCTTTCATATCTCCTTTCCATGAAGAATTCAGAGTGCCCTTCATGGCATAATTGCCATCCTCCTCTACGGAAAGTGCACAATCGTATTCCACAAATGAGGAACAAGCTTCCTGGGGCAATGTGGGCAACGTATAGACCCGGCATCCTTTTCCTTCTTCCACCAAAGCCTGTCGTCCCTGAATATTTGTAGGAATATACCCTAAGGGTATGTAAGAATTGGTGGCATCAAGATAATAGGGCTTACCCTGATAGAACACCGTGCATATCGCATGATTGACAGAGGAAATGGTGGGTACTTCATGCGATGTATAAGGAATGTCATCTGTTCCGATATCTGTCTGTCGCGCATCAAAACCCTGAGCCTTCAACAAGGTTTTCAGCAAGAGCGACATGGCCTTACAGTCACCATATCGCTTACGGATCGTTTCGGCAGGAGTGGCTGGCTGATGGGCAGAAACGCCGGCCTCGTATGCCAAATAGCGTATGTGGCTTTGCACCCAGGCAAAGGTGTTAGCAATTTTCTCCTTGTCACTCTTTGCTCCTTGGGCTATCTCTGCAAGGATTTCCGCTTGGTTGGGAATCGTACAGTCGACATCTGCCATTTTCTTAGACCAAGCGAACATATCCTGTTCATCCTTGAACGAACCTATTACGAGCAAATGAGGAACAGTATAGCCCCAGGCTGGAGCTCCCTCCTCGGAAACTGGCACAGACAAGCCGTGCATGACATAGGTAAACACGGAGTCGCCAGCCTCATCGGCCACAGCTGTCTTGACCACATCGGCAGGAAGATTACACTCCTTGAGATGATATTGAGATAAAGCCTTCGGTATAACCACCTGGACGGTTTTGTTCTCTACATAGTAGTCTTCGGGAAAAGAGATTCTTGTGAAATAAACAGGATCGATAAAGGTTCGTGCAAAAGAGGCCTTCAAAGCCTTACCCACCTTGGGTATCCGATAATTGAAATAACAGACCTTGGTGTCATCAAAGAAGATATTCACAGGCGTAGCTGACTTATATTGTGCCGTGCCCTTGGAGGAAGCTTTGTCCAAACGGATAAAATCTCCATAGTAGACATTCGGCTGAACAAGTGCTGCATATTTTGTCACGCCATATTCCAAATCCGTCGTATTCGAGATGACAGGAATACCATCGGAATTCACCTTAAACTTATACCGATCCACACAGTTTACTATATGCACATTGTCGTCCACGCCTTGAGCCGCAGCAGACAATACGCTCAGAAAACACAGATAAATAAATACAGGTTTTATTGTCATCAGATTGGTGTTATGAATTAAATGCCCCCCCCGAAGTATAAAACAAAGGAAGGGCATTTTATATATTATTCAAGTTTCGCAAGTTCAATCACTTAGAACTCTGCGTTCTTAGGAGTACGTGGGAAAGGAATCACGTCACGGATGTTCTGCATACCTGTAACAAAGAGAATCAGACGCTCGAAACCGAGACCGAAACCAGCATGAGGACATGAACCATACTTACGGGTGTCGAGATACCACTCCATATCCTTCATTGGGATGTTGCGGTCCTTGATCTCGCCCATCAGCTTGTCATAGCTCTCCTCACGGACAGAACCACCGATGATCTCGCCTATCTGTGGGAAAAGCACATCGGTACCCTGAACGGTCTGGCCGCTCTTGCCACCGAAGCCACTCTCCTCCTCGTCTATCTTCATATAGAAAGCCTTGATGGCCTTAGGATAGTTGGTCATGATGACTGGCTTCTTGAAGTGCTCCTCTACCAAGAAACGCTCGTGCTCTGAAGCCAAGTCGTCGCCCCACTCACATGGGAACTCAAACTTCTTGCCATTGGCAATAGCCTCCTGCAGAATGCGAATACCCTCAGTATAAGGAAGGTGAACGAAGTCTGAATTCAAAACACCCTCAAGACGAGCTATCAGCCCCTTATCAATCATCTTATTCAAGAACTCAAGATCGTCCTTGCAGTTGTCGAGTGCCCAACGGATGCAATACTTGATGAAGTCTTCCTCAAGTTCCATCAAACCTGCCAAATCCAAGAAAGCTACCTCTGGCTCTACCATCCAGAACTCAGCCAAGTGGCGAGGAGTATTACTGTTCTCTGCACGGAAAGTTGGACCGAATGTATAAATAGCACCAAGGGCTGTGGCACCCAACTCACCCTCCAACTGACCTGAAACGGTCAATGAAGTCTGCTTGCCGAAGAAATCATCAGAGTAGTCTATCTTGCCATCTTCTGTCTTCTTCAGGTTGTAGAGGTTCTTGGTAGTTACCTGGAACATCTGACCTGCACCCTCGCAGTCGCTGGCTGTGATGAGAGGTGTATTGAAGTAGAAGTAGCCATGCTCGTGGAAGTAGGTATGGATAGCCATCGCCATGTTATGACGAATACGCATCACGGCACCAAAGGTGTTGGTACGGAGGCGCAGGTGAGCATACTGACGCATGTACTCAAAGCTCTGTCCCTTCTTCTGCATAGGATAATCGCTACCGCAGAGACCATAGATTTCAAGGCTTTCACACTGAATTTCCACAGTCTGTCCCTTACCCTGGCTCTCTACCAATGTACCTACGGCACTGATACAAGCTCCAGTAGTAATCTGGCGGAGCTGATTTTCATCGACCTTAGATGGGTCGACTACTATCTGAATATTATTAATAGTAGAACCATCGTTAAGAGCGATAAAATCGACTGCTTTGCTACTACGATGGGTACGAACCCATCCCTTTACATTCACGATTGAGCCGTAGGCTGTGCTCTTGAGCAAGTCTACAACTTTAGTTCTTTTTACTGTTTCCATTGTTAATATTATGCTTCAAGGAGTTAAAGAAGTTAAGGAGCTAAGGAGTTAAGACAATAGTCATAAACCAAGAATTCCTACCATAATAAAAACTCTCAGCCAATATAACACTTGTCTTAACTCCTTTCAACTCCTTGACTCCTTAACTTCATATTATTGTTTCTTATTCAAAAGCACCCATGCGGAGCATGTCTACTTCCTTCTCTGTGAGGAAGCGCCAGTCGCCACGACGGAGGTTCTTCTTTG
>USOQ01000072.1 GCA_900556395.1 Candidatus Segatella caccae
CCTTCTGGAACATCACGAATGATGGGGTGAAACTCGATCATACCAAGACCATCTGAACGGTATCATCATCGGTTATTCTGACGAGCCGGAGCAGCCAAAAGATAAGTGGGATACCAAGAAGATTACCTACGGAATACCGAAATAGGGAATACCTAAAAATGATGATTTTTGGAAGCGACTTTGTCTGTTACTGAATTATTTTGTAATTTTGCGCAATATTATCAAGGATCTAAAAATACAGTTATGAAGAAAAGAACATTGATTTTAGCAGCAATATTAAGTATGGGAATGGTTAGCAGCATGATTGCAACAACCAAAAGCTCACACTCTGAGGTAATGACCAAGGAAGCAGACGGAACTTACATCATCAATACCACCACGCTGTGTAAAGACGTTAAAGGATTTCGTGGCAATACGCCCCTTTCTATCTATATCAAGAAAGGAAAAATTGTAGAAATCAAGCCACTTGCCAACAAGGAGACTCCCAACTACTTCAATAAGGTAAAACAGGGTTTGCTCAACAAATGGAATGGCATGAAAGTCAGTAAGGCGGCTACTGTCCAGGTAGATGGCGTTACGGGTGCCACCTTCTCCAGCAAAGCAGTAAAGGAAAATGTAAAGCGTGGCATTGATTATTACCAGAAGCATAAGTAGGGAAAGATTGACTATAAAATAATAAATCCCGGCAGGAGATAGCATGCAGCTATTCTCTTGCCGGGATTTTTAGCAATGTAGCTTAGCCCCTTGAAATTTCCATTTTCCAGGAGAGAAAGGGAAGTTAAAGAAGTGTTCACTCCCTCAACTACTATTACTTCTAAATCTGCTAAAGCAGAATCATCTAATATCTCCTCACAGGTCGATAAGTGATGGTGTAGATGTGATGAAAGTAAGGCTTCCAAGAATTATTATCGGCCTTGTCTTGTTCGTGTACGATACAGATGCCATAAAAACGAGTGCCTGTATCACGATATTCCATGAACTTATCGAGCAGCATACGGGGAGGCTCCGGAATCATAAAGTCTGTAATCCACAGCACATCAGCATTGACATAACGCAAACCGTCATTATCGAGCAGAGCAAACATTTCTTCCATCATCTTGCGTGCATTCGTCCCCCCGCCAATAAAGGGAAGATGAGAAGCCCTTGACTGGCGTTGCGATTTCTCCATATCAGGCTCATCCGACTGCTGTGGAATCTGCAATCCCAACTTGCGCAAACGGTTGAGGCGACGTTTCTCCATCAAGTCGATGGCATGGATATTGACCGAGAAATCTATGAGATAACAGTCACGTTCCAAGTCCTCTGCAGTCTCTTCGAGCAGGGAGATAAGCGTGGATGAAATTCTCTCAGGCGTGCCATACATACTTGCCGAAGTGTCGAGGCATACGATCATGGGGCCCTTGCGCGAGGCGTGAGTGAAGCCCAACTTGCGCGAAGGCTTCGCCATCTCACTCTTATAGCGGAAGGTCTGCAACCTACGTGTGCGATACTTATAAATAAAAAGGCCCTCCATGTCTTCATCGCTGTATTGGGCAAGCTCGAGCGGAAGAAGCGAGTTGAGATCGTCGCCCACGGTGATGCCCTCTATGTCGCTACCAGCTGAGTGCTCCATCTTCATGTCTATGCCCGAAGCTACAGCGAGCCGTTCCTTACCATTGGCGTCTGCCACACGTCCCATCTTTGCCACTATCTCCTTGATTTCGGGATAGCGGTCTTGTATCTTCATCTGGTTCAGTCTGCGTTCAAACTCTGTCTCGGTCCATCCACCCGACATCAGTTCCCAAGCCTGTACAGCCCTACTTTCTGACACCCCCTTGGCCACGATGTTACGGGTCACCTGATCCATCATCCTGATGAGTCCGTTCTCAAAATGGCTCTGTCTGATGGCGATGAAGTCCTTCAGTTTGTCAAGCGTCTGTCTCTCGATACAGTCTTTCCAGTCTCTCACAAGGCGTTCCCAATTCTCGTTCTTCGATGCTCCCTCACCTCGAAAAAGAAGCACGAAGAAAGGCTTGTCAAAACCATCGGCACCATATTCCTGCTCCAACTGATTGAGCAAGGGATGCCACACCTGCTCATCCATACGCTTAAAGTTGGTCCACGACAACACATCTTCTGCACGATGAAAGGCAGTCCAGGCACGCTGCCGCTGGAAACGGATGTGATGCACACACTCCACCACAAACTTGCCCACGCAGTCGTAGAACACCTTTGCCTTGATTTTGCTGTTCACCACCTGGCGCACGAACTTCTGCACCTCCTCACCTGTGGCAATCGTTACCTTCAGGGTGAAGAGTCGAACGAGATAATCTTTCAGTGGGTCTTCCCTCGTGCTCCAGGGCATCACCTGTGCTGGCAGTTCAGGCATTATCACCCTTCCTGTCTTACAGAAATCGTCCAGCATCTTCAGGTAATACTGGGCCTCGACAAAGTCCTTATTCGTTTGGTAGTTCATGTTTTATTTTATCCCTTCGCCATCAGATATTCGGCAAAGATTCTGGCTGCGCTCTCCACTTTGGCAGCGCAGGGGCGCGACTTGTAATATTCGGCAGTACGAGCAGAGGCGACATAGCTCGACTGAGCTTTCTCATGCCCTTTCAGTCCCAAGATCTCGGCACAGATGATGCTACCATTCTGCTCCTTCGACTGAGCCAACAGTTCCTGCACTACCTTGTAGCATGCCGACTTTCCTTCGCGGTCATCGCCTTCGGTCTGTCCACAGTCCAGCCCCACCAGCACGACAATGCCCGAAACAGCACCACACATCATGCGCATTCTGCCTACGCCACCTCCGAAGCCAGCACCGATGCGCTTCGCCATCTTTTCGTCAAGACCATACAGGTCGGCAAAGGCAGCCACCACCGACTGGCAGCAGCCATAGCCCTGCATGAAATTCTCCACCGCCTGATGCACACGTCCCTCCAACTCGGGAGTCAATTTCTTCTGTTCATTCATAATGATTTAAATATTCGAGATGCTTTTTTTAAATATACAATTACTCGTATGTACGGAAGTTATAGTACAATTCTTTAAGTTCGCTATTCATACAGTTTCATCGTGTCCTGACGAGTAAAGGCCAGTTCTCTGTAGAAGTCGCGAAGATAGGCAGAGATTTCGGTCTTGTCGTCGGAAGAGACGAAGAGGTTGTCACCTAATTGGCGCTCCAAAGAAGTCAAGGCATCCGAAAGATGCTCTATCTCTCCCTCATAATCCCTACCCTCATCAGGACTACGACGAATGCGATGATACTTGATGTCCTCGGCAAGGGCATTCTTCATCTCCACCAACTTGTCGGCATGAGATGCAAAGAGCGCACGGATCACGAGGGTACGGATGGCCTCTCTCTCCTCCGGCTCTTGCCATAGACAATGGTAGATGGGAAGAAGATCGCAGACCGCCACTTCCGCCCTGTCCTGCATAAAGGCAGAGGTGCGAAGCAGACGCATGATGTTCTTCCAGCGACGGTCGCTCACATAGATATTTCTGCGCTCAGCAGCTTCATCCACATTCACAGTTCTCAATGATTTACGAACGACGGAAATGACATCGAGCACATCCTCCTTCACTCCTATCTTATTGATATACTTCGACCATTCTGCATACTCCTCAGCAGTAATAACATTCGAATTGGCCTCACCTTCGGCAGCCGAACTCTGTTCTTCACTCTTCACCTCCGAAAGATTCTCCACCTCCAGCAGCATGCTGCGGAAGTTCTTTTCCTGTCGAATGGGGCGACTCTCTATGCGGATGACGAATCGGTCCCAGAGTGCCTCCAGTCCCTCACCCTTAGCAGGCAACTCGTTGCTGGCTGCCACGAGGAGTTTCAGCGGAAGGCGCATCTCCCGATTACCATTGCGAAAGATTTTCTCATTGATCACCGTGAGGAGCGTATTCTGTATGGCAGGTCCCGCCTTCCATATCTCGTCGAGGAATACGACATCGGCAGTAGGAAGATAGCCCTCCACTGCACGCTCATAGGTGTCGGAGGTCTTCAGTTTCTGTATGCTCACAGGACCGAAGATCTCATCGGGCGTAGAGAAGCGAGACATCAGATACTCAAAACTACGAGCATCTCTAAAGGCAGTCTTCAGCTGTCGCGCCACCATACTCTTGGCCACGCCCGGTGGACCTAAAAGAATAACGCTCTCGCCTGCCAGAGCGGCAAGGAGCGAGAGCGATATTTCTGTTTCTTTCTCATAAATGCCTCGGTTCATATCCCGAAGCAAGCGTTGAAATCTTTCAAGCATGTATTTACTTTACATTACCTACTTTAATCAAATACTCAGCTATCTGAACGGCATTGAGCGCAGCACCCTTACGTATCTGGTCGCCAGTGAGCCACAAAGTATTGCCGTTGTCATCGGCGAGATCCTTACGGATACGGCCTACATAGACATCATCCTTACCAGCACTCTCAAGAGGCATAGGGTAAACATAGTTTTGTGCATCGTCCTTTACGGTTACGCCAGGAGCAGCCTCCAAAGCCTTGCGGATATCCTCTACAGCCAATGGCTTCTCTGTCTCGAACCATACGCTCTCTGAGTGAGAACGAAGTGAGGAAACACGTACACAAGTGGCACTGGTGCGAACATCCGAGTGCATGATTTTACGAGTCTCGTTGTACATCTTCATCTCCTCCTTGGTATAGTCGTTAGGAGTCATCTTGTCTATCTGAGGAATGACATTGTATGCCAACTGATGTGGGAACTTGTTGATATGGTCTGTCTTGCCAGTCTCGATGATGTCCTTATACTGCTGCTCAAGCTCAGCCATGGCTGCAGCACCAGCACCCGAAGCACTCTGGTAAGAAGAAATATGAATCTTCTTGATGTGGCTCAGGTCGTCGATAGGCTTCAATACCACGACCATCATGATGGTGGTGCAGTTAGGATTGGCGATGATGTTGCGTGGACGGTTCAGAGCATCTTCGGCATTCACCTCAGGCACTACCAATGGCACATCGTCGCACATACGGAATGCACTTGAGTTATCTATCATGACAGCACCATACTTAGTAATGGTCTCTGCAAATTCCTCAGAAGTACCACCACCAGCAGATGTGAAAGCAATATCGACATCTTTAAAGTCATCGTTATGCTGCAAAAGTTTGACTTCATAGTCCTTTCCCTTGAAGTTGTATTTTCGTCCAGCAGAACGCTCAGAACCAAACAACACCAAATCATCCATTGGGAAATTTCTCTCTGCAAGGATGCGCAAGAATTCCTGACCTACTGCGCCACTTGCACCAACAATTGCTACTTTCATAATCGAATCTTTTTTAAAGTTGTTTAAAGTGAATCTTTGGAAAAGAAAAGAATGCTCCTTTCCTACATGATGATTTCTCATCTTGGGTTTACTAACGCTTATCCTCTCAAATCCGCTGCAAAGGTAAGACTTTTTCTACAATATCAAGCATAAAACTCCATAAATTATTGCTTTTTGTTGCATTTTTATTAATTTTGCTAACATTTCTGCATTATTTTGCATAAAATAAGAGAAAAATATTCGTTCAACTCCTTACCTATCCCATCGAAATGTCGCTACAAGATATAATAAACAACCCAACAAAAACCAGACAAGCCCATCAAGCATTAACTTTTAAAGATTCTATCATTTCGCAGATTGCCATTTTCAAAGGTTGCAACTCATTTTCTATTATCCACCAAATCTGATCAACATCAACCTCAAAATAATGATGAGCTATAATATCACGTAAACCTTTCACATTCTTCCAATCTATCTCAGGATAAGTTGAAAGGAGTTTGCCTTTCGTTACCTTATCAAGTCCTTTTAGACTTTCTCCTATAGCTATGAATTGCATACATATAGAATCGAGAATTGCAACACCTGTTGAAGACATAAGAAAATCATCACCACAGCTATAGGGTTGCGAACGCTCTTCTATATGTTCTATAGAAGTATGTACTCTGTGAAGAATATCCAGTGCTATATCTTTATCGTATTGCATAAATTCCATCACGTTCTATTCTTGATTTAAAGAAAGGACTCATATTTTTATGAATACGCACCACATCTACTGAACACTTGAACAAGCCTTCTAAAAATTCTTTCAAGTCTGCCAACAAAAAAGGATTGGGAGTTTCAGTTTCCACACATACATCCAAATCGCTTTGTTCTGTCTGTTCATTTCGTGAGACAGAGCCAAATATACGCAGAGTCTTTATTCCAAAATCATTTGTGATTTTGGAACTATTCTGCCTAATGACTGTTATATAATCTTGAACGGATCTCATAACGCTTATTTTTAAACACAGCAAAAATAATAAATTATCTGATATCTTCCAAACTTTTTGCTGATTTTCCTCATCTTTCCCCACAATTCATCCATTCATCCATCTCCGCTATTCATATTTACGATGAAACATCAGTAGGCAGAAGTTAAAGGAGTTAAGACAATAGTCTTTTGCCGTAAGACGTAGGACATTTGTCCCTTAACTTCCCTCTAACTTCACTTAACTTCTCTCTAATTTCCCCACATACGAAAGTTGAGTAAAATGACAAAAAGCGCTACAAATAACTACGATAAGCAGGCAAAGACTTTGCTTATTCAAGATTTATTATTATTTTTGCACTCAAATGATAAGAAGAGTGATGCAGTTCATGTAAAGAACCACTCTTTTTTTAAAAAAACAGAATGCCTATGCTGAACATAGCCCAATATTTCCCCATTACCGACCCTACGCTGATTTTCTTCGTAGTGATGATCATCATTCTCTTTGCACCAATCATCATGGGTAAGCTCCGCATTCCGCACATCATCGGCATGGTGTTGGCAGGAGTTCTCATTGGAAAGTACGGGCTCAACATCTTAGAGCGTGACTCATCCTTCGAACTCTTTGGTAAGGTGGGACTATACTACATCATGTTTCTGGCAGCATTAGAGATGGACATGGAGGGCATGCGGAAGAACAAGTCACGACTGCTTACCTACGGCTTGCTGACGTGCTATGTGCCCTTTGCCATTACCTACTGGATGAGCGTTTCTCTCTTGGGCTACTCCACCAAGGCATCGCTATTGCTAAGTTGCATCATGGCCTCCAACACACTCATCGCCTACCCCATCGTGTCACGCTATGGTCTGCAGCAGAAGCCGAGTGTCACGCTGAGTGTGGGGTCGAGCATGATCTCCCTGCTCATCGCCCTCATCATGTTGGCAGGCTTGGTGGCTTCGTTCACCGAGCACGATGGCGTACTCTTCTGGATATACTTTGCAGCTAAGTTTGCAGCCTATTGTGGCGTGATGATATTCCTCATTCCCCGTCTCACCCGATGGTTTCTTCGCCGATATAGCGATGCCGTGATGCAGTTTATCTTCGTCATGTCGATGCTCTTCATGAGTGCCGCCCTGTCACAGATGGTAGGCATAGAGGGAGTCTTTGGCGCCTTCTTTGCAGGCCTTATATTAAATAGGTATATACCTCATGTATCGCCGCTGATGAATCGCCTCGAGTTTATCGGTAACGCCCTCTTCATCCCCTACTTCCTGATAGGAGTGGGCATGCTGATCAATGTGGGACTGCTCTTCCAGGGCGGTCATATTCTCTGGGTGGTGCTGTGCATCGTGTTCTTTGGCACCCTGGGCAAGGCCATTGCCGCCTATGCAGCCTGCATCGGTTTTCGTATGCCCCTGTCTTCAGGTCACATGATGTTCGGTCTTACCTCAGCCCATGCTGCCGGCAGTATCGCCATGGTGATGGTGGGAATGAACATTCTTGTAGGCAAAAACACCTATCTCGTCGACGACGACATGCTCAACGGCGTAGTCATCATGATCCTCTGCACCTGTATCATCTCCTCGCTGCTTACCGACTGGTCTTCGCGCAAGATTATCCTTAGAGACAAGGAGCTGCCCGAGGCAGAAGACGAGAAGAGCGCCAACGACGAGAAGATTCTCATCCCTGTGCGCTATCCCGAATACGCCGACAACCTGATGAGCCTTGCCTTCTTGGTAAGAAACCAGAAGCTGAACCGCGGTTTGGTATGCCTCAACGTGGTATACGAAGACAAGGATATGCGCTATAAACAAGAGCAGGGCAAACGCCTACTTGAACATTGCAGCCAGATAGCAGCAGCCACCGACGTACTCACGCAGACCCAGGTCAGAATAGCTGCCAACATCGCCAATGGCATCAAGCACGCCTTCAACGAGTTTCAGTGTTCCGAGATCATCATCGGCATGCACATGCATCCGGAACGATCGCCTAAGTTCTGGGGCGAGTTCCATCAGAGTCTGTTCAACGGGCTCAGCCGCCAGATCATCATGGCACGCATCCGCCAGCCGCTCAACACCATACGCCGCATACAGGTGGCTGTTCCTTCGAGAGCGGAGTTTGAACCAGGTTTCTACCGCTGGGTAGAACGTCTGTCGCGCATGGCACGCAACCTCGACTGCCGCATACAGTTCCATGGCCGTATGGAGGCACTCTCCCTCATCAACGAGTTTATCAAGAACCGCTATCCCGAGGTCCGTTCCGACTATACACTCATGAACCATTGGAACGAGATGCCCCAGATAGCCTCACAGATAGTTCCCGACCACATGTTTGTGGTGGTAACAGCCCGCAAAGGAACCGTCTCTCACAAGACTGCCCTTGAGCGTCTGCCCGAAGAGTTGACCCGTTTCTTCTCCGGCACCAATCTGATGATCATCTTCCCCGACCAGCATGGTGATGCCTCTGGCGAGCATCTCACCTTTGCCGAGCCTCAGCATCAGGAGGAAGAGAGTGCCTACGAGATGATGAGCCGCTGGCTGAAACGGCATTTCAAGTTTTAGGGTTTTTCAAGAACCGGAAACACTATAATCAATTATCAACATACATTAATTTTTTAACAAGATGAAGAAAACATTCACCAAATCAGTCATCGCAGTCACAGTGGGTGCCTTGACTCTCAGTTCATGCATCGGCTCTTTCGGCCTTACCAACTCAGTACTCAGCTGGAACAAGCGAGCTACAGGCAACAAGTTTGTCAACGAGCTTATCTTTATCCTCATCTCTCCAGCCTATGCTGTATGTTCTGTAGCCGACCTATTCGTGCTCAACTCCATCGAGTTCTGGACAGGCGAGAAGGTAATCGGACAGGTGGGAACCACCAAGGACGTGATGGGCAAGGACGGACGTATGTATGCTGTCAAGACTTTGAAGAATGGTTACGAGATAACCGACCCCGACGGCGAGAAGTCTTACTTCGTATTCAACAAGAAGAACAAGAGCTGGTCGTACAGCAAGGACGGCGACATTCGCGAGCTGTTCAGCTTCAATGAGGACGGCAGCATCCAGGCCTGTCTGCCAAGTGGCGCAAAGATGAATGTCACTGCCGACGAGAATGGTTTGTACCAGCTCCGCATGGCGATGAACGATGGCTTCTACTATGCTTTCAACAAGTAAGCCGTTCATCATTTTCTGAAATTCAGTTTACATCAACACATAGGGTGTCGCATTGCCTCATTCATGGGGAATGCGACACCCTATGCACGTTTTGTACTATACAAAAAGCCTCTTTTGTGCTATTCAAAGCCTTTTTTGTACAATTCATTATGATGATTTTTTTGTAAATTTGCAACCGAAGACACCTGTGTGTTTCAGCCTGATACTGACAGAGATTTCCCATCACAATATAAACCAATAAATACCGAAACAATATGAAGAATTTTACATCAGTCCTTCGGTCGCATAGCGGTGCTGTGCAGGCACGAATCCCGTCACATCGGTCTGTGACGAAACAGAAGTCTACTCCTCCTTTCTGCAAGGTTTGCAGATGGCTCATGGTGCTGCTTGGAGTGAAGGCTTTTGCCATCCTCTGTGTACTTATGTTTATGGGATTAAGTGTTCATGCTACAGTAGTGCCCGGCAAATATTTAACCTCTAAATATCTTCGCTACGATGCGAGCGCCAAGACTTATTATTGGGAAGTGGGTTACGCTACTTCAGGTAATGCAGATTTCCCTGAAGTACTTGAGTTTCCAACCAGACTTGTTGATGAAAACGATAAAGACAAAAAGTCGTATGCAATAAGGAGGGTGAGTATTACCCTTAAGGAAAAAACGAAAAAGGTGATTTTTCACTCAGGACTCAAAGAGACGTTTGTTTCTTATGAAAGCAATTCGCCTATTGAAAGCATTGAGTATTTAGGTGCCAATACGATTGCATACATTTATCTGAAAAACTGCAAAACGATAAAAGAAGCAACATTGCCTAAGACGCTTTTGAGGGATGGCTTTATCAATTGCACCGCATTAGAAAAGGTAACCTTTTTAGAGGGGTGTGCCGAAATTCCAACTCTGTGGTTTGCAAGCTGTTCGGCCTTAAAAACCATTGTTTGGCCTTCGACTATGAAGTCGATAGGTGATGCCGCTTTTGAGTATGCGGGCCTTGAAACATTAACCCTTCCTGAAGGGTTCAACTCGTTAGGAGAAAGGTGTTTTAAAAATAGCAAACTGGTAAACGTAGTGCTGCCAAACAGCCTCACAGAGATACCAAGGGAAGCTTTTTATAATTGTAGACGACTGCAGACGGTGCAAATGTCAGACAACGTTACCTCTATTGGTGTTAGTGCTTTTGGCGATTGTGCCTATCTTACAACCATGAATATGCCGTTGTCTATTGAAACCATTGGCAATAGTGCCTTCAAAAATTGTGAAGCATGGAAATATGAGGGCGAGATGAAGACCCCCAACCTTAAGAGCATAGGTCATAGCGTCTTTTATCTATGTAGTAGTCTGAACTGCGACTACACCGTGCCTCATCTATGGGACCAGTTGCCCAATTCTATCTTCAGATGTTCTGGATTTAAGTCGCTCACCCTTTCTGAGGGCATCACCAGTATTGAGCACAGCGCATTTTTGAACAGTAACACGCAAACCTACAACCTTCCGAAGTCGCTTAAGGAGATAGGTACCAGCGCGTTCCGCGAAGCTTATGTGAAAGAAGTAAACTTTGCTCCTGGCACCTCGCTTGAAAAGATTGACAAATATACGTTTGAGAAGTGTATAAAGCTGGAAAACGTTAACAACATTCCGAGCGACCTCAAGGTGATTGAAGAGTATGCTTTTAATGGCTGCTACAACCTGAAGGCACTCCGTTTGCCTGAGGGCCTCACCACCATTGGAAACAACGCGTTCTATGGTTGTAAGGCGTTGGAGAGCATGAACCTACCAAAGTCGCTCACCACCCTTGGCACGAGTGCATTTTATCAGTGCAAAATGTGGGACGGCGAGATCTCGCTACCGCTGATTACTGATGTGCCGAATGCTGCGTTCGGGGCTTGCCAAAAGTTGCGCAAGGTATCGTTTGGACCCCAATTGAAGTCGATCGGCTATTCGGCTCTGTCCGGATGTCAAGCACTTACTGAACTAAATCTGCCCAACAGTCTTGAAACCATCGGAAGTGGCGCATTTTCAGGCTGTTGTAATCTGACCGAGGTGGTAATACCTGAGAGCGTGACAAGTATAGATGCAGAGCTTTTCGAGAGTTGTTCTGCGCTAAAGAAGGTGACGTTGCCAAGCGGCCTGACAGAGCTACCCAACAGGTTGTTCTACGCTTGTGATGTGCTGAACGATATCGTTATTCCTACAAGCGTTAAGACGATGGGCAGAGGGGTATTCGGCAACTGTAAAGCGTTAGAGCGTATGACCATTGCCGATGGCGTGACTATTGGTAAAGAACTGTTTTATGGCTGTGAGTCGCTAAAGGAGGTTCAGTTGCCAGCGACACTCACCACGATACCCGAATCTACCTTTAATAGATGTATATCGCTTACAAAGGTGGAGCTCCCCGCTGGGCTGATGGCGATTGAAAGAGATGCCTTTGAAAGCTCAGGAATAGTAGAGGTTGTGGTGCCTGAAACCGTGACCAAGATAGCAGGCAGTTTTGCTAATTGTAAGGGCCTCAAACGTTTCGTGTTCCCCAAGAACCTGGAGACCATTGAAAACAGTATGTTTAGAAACTGCGAACTGCTGGCTGACATCACTCTTCCCACCAATGTGAAGACGATAGGCTCTTACGCCTTTGCGGGCACGCTCTTCGACAAGAGTGAGCTTCCCGCCACCGTAAACTCTCTTGGCTACAATGCTTTTGAAAACTGCAAACAGCTAAAAGAGATGTTTATACCTGAGGGTGTGACCAGCATTCCCGAAGAGCTGTTCTATGACTGTATTTAGACCCTTATAACTAACTACAACTTACTATGACTAACCAAATATAAAGCCTTGATTTTCAATACTGTTTGATTTTTAACACTTTCTGAGTGCTTTTTGGCAGTTCCCGATTTTCCACATATTTTTGCAACGTATTTCTACCGTGGAGAATTTGTGGAGCTTTTATTTTGTCATATCGTGAACGTAGTTGACAAGGGTTTACGAGTGACTACAATGGATGACATATTTGAAGCTGATAAGCAAAAAGCATTATATCGTGGACTCAGTTTACATGAGTTGTCAATGGTTCACTTCCGTTTACTCCATCAGTGGAATACTCAAATGAATTTGAACATAGCAATATCAAAGAGTATGAGACCGACAAGAAAATGTGAATTTTGTGGC
>USOQ01000073.1 GCA_900556395.1 Candidatus Segatella caccae
AGTGGTTCTACGATTACCGCCAGTTGAAGGATGGCAAGAAGAAGGATCCTAATGGCAAGAAACTGACTGCAGATGAGCAGATCAAGTTCCTGGAGGAGCTGATTACCAAATATCCTATCGATTCTATTGAGGATGGTCTTGATGAGAACGATTGGGACAACTGGGTGAAGTTGACAGCTGCCATCGGCGACCGCTGCCAGTTGGTAGGTGACGACCTCTTTGTTACCAACGTGAAGTTCCTGGAGAAGGGTATCAAGATGGGGGCTGCTAACTCTATCCTCATCAAAGTCAACCAGATTGGTTCTCTCACCGAGACACTGGATGCTATCGAGATGGCTCATCGCCATGGTTACACCACCGTAACTTCTCATCGTTCTGGTGAAACCGAGGATACTACGATTGCTGATATAGCCGTAGCAACTAACTCTGGTCAGATTAAGACGGGTTCTATGAGTCGTACCGACCGTATGGCCAAGTACAACCAGCTTATCCGCATTGAAGAGCAGTTGGGCAATGGCGCAGCTTACGGTTATACGAAGTTGAAATAAACTCGATTATACGAAATTGAGTGCACCAATTTCACCATGACTATACACATAATATAGAATAGATCAGATACAAAATAGATGGGCATGGATGGCCGTGAGGGTTGTCCATGCTTTTTTATCTTCTATGATGTATCTTCATCTTACATATTTGATAGGATAACTTCGATATATTTTACGGATTACGATAAAAAGCAAAATAACAATGACAAACGTATTGATTAGTGCTGCCGGACTTTGCGGTGCCACCATTATCGGTGCCATTCTGGGATTCTTTGTCAAGGAGTTGCCTCATAAATGGAACGATGCCGTATTGGGATATTGTGCTGGAATCATGCTGGCGGCTTCCACGCTGGGACTGATAGTGCCGGCCTTCGAACAGACCGGACTTTGGTGGCTGGTGGTAATCGGAGTAATGGCAGGAGCCTTGTTTCTGAATGTACTCGACTTGGTAACTCCCCATCTTCATCATATCACGGGATTAGACCCTGAGGAGCATCGCAATAATGCCCGACTCAGCCATGTGATGCTTTTCGTGATGGCGATAGCCCTGCACAAACTGCCCGAAGGCATGGCGGCAGGAGTGAGTGTCTGTTCATCAGAAGGCGCAACGGAGTGGGGCGTTTCTATAGGCATCGCACTGCAGAACATTCCTGAGGGAATGGTAATCATTGCTCCCTTGATGATGGCAGGCGTTTCTGCGACCCGCACCTTCTTCATTTCCATCTTCATCGCCCTGCTCGAAGTGGTAGGCATTTTGTTGGGCTTCGGTTTGGGTTCAGCCTCTTCCACCTTCCTCCCCGTGATGCTGGGTTTTGCAGGTGGTGCCATGCTTTATGTAACGAGCGATGAGATGATTCCGGAAACCCATGCCCATGGCTTTCAGAAGCAAGCCACTTACGCTCTTCTCCTGGGCTTCATCACCTTTGTGTTGATGGAGAAATGTGTATAATCAAATTCCTTTTCCATATGTGGATGAGGATGGTGAAGGCTACGGCAACCACCTGTGCCACGGAATCAGATGAGAAGGAATGGATATGGCGAAGGCAGTAAACCACCAATAGGACAAAGACCGAGGCTGGCAGTACCTTGCCTAAATACAGAATATATTTAGGTGTTACCGTGAGGGCAAGCACCATTGGGTACAGGAAGTTGAAGCCCAACTCATGCATATAAATGCCATAAGTCAGTCCCAGAAATCCATATCCAGCCATGATAGGCAGGGAGGTATGGAATGCGTGATATAAAGCAATCTTTCTTTTTCCCATCTCTCTTCTCTCTCTTTATTATGTTTGGCGATTTGTCTTAATCGGTATTTGACGATACTTCCTGTAAATCTATTGCAAAAGTACTCACATTTTATGAAAAAAGAAAGATTCTTCCAGGATTTTGAATGTGACAGATGAAAAATAGTATAGTTGTGGTATGTTTGGTTTATGCTTTGTCCTAACCTGTTTTTGCATTGGAAGTCAGGGATGGTGTTAGCGGTGTGTCTTTATCATATCGACAAATCGGAAGGTTAGGTTGTCTTCCCTGTGTGTTTCCTCTTTTACTTTCTTCCATCCTTGCTCTTGCAACTTTTCGGTTTCTTCGGCTGTAAGGGGAAAGAAACAATCAGCCTGTTGAGGGATGTCCTCTACGATGGTGAGATAAAGACGCGTGGCATACGGCAATGCATTGCGATAGAGCATGGCACCGCCAATGATGAAGACTTCGTTTTCACCTTGCACTTTGCTTCTCTCGATAGCTTCATTCAGGGAGTTGAATACCTCATAAGTAGCCTTCGCCTCGTTAGCTCTCTGCTTCATTGTTTGAGAAACGATGAGGTTACGCCTGTTGGGTAAAGCACCATTGGGTAGCGACAGATAAGTCATTTTGCCCATGATGATGGTGTGTCCCGTAGTGAGCGTCTTAAACCGTAGCATGTCTTGCCTGAGGTGGTAGAGCAACTGGTTCTGATAGCCGATGGCTCCGTTCTGGGCTATACATGCGATGAGACTGATATCTTGCTGCATTACCATGTTATGACGGGCTTATCGGTTTCGGGCACATGGGTGCTCTTGATTTTCCACTCTTGTGGGTAGAGGTTGTTGGCTCGGTTGCCGATATTCTTCTCCCATCCTAAAGGTATTCCTCGGTAGGTTACGAGCACATAGCCCTTGGGTGTTTCTTCGGGGAGCGTTACAGCTTCTTTGCGCAAGAAGCGTATGGCATCGGTATAGCTGAGTTCTGCGAGTGCGAATGTTTCAGTAGAGCGTTCTGTAGAGAGTGCCAAGTTTTGGGCAGGGATGAAGTCTTTGCCCTTCGTTTTGCCTATCTCGATACCTGCATGCAGTATGCAGAGTGCCTGACTTGCTGCTGCGTATACGCCATGCCATGTTTGGGGTATGGCATAGAGCCTGTCACCCACGATGGCAGTTTCGTAGTTTTCTGATTGTTTGAGCCACTCGGCAGGGAAACTTGCCTGTGGGTTGCCAGCCTTGTTCTTTGTCTTAGCCTTCTTCTTGACCTTGTCACTCTTGTCACCCTTGTCTCTCTTGCTCGTCTTATCGGAGATGGCGTCAGCGTCTTCAGCCTTGCGCAGTACGGCGAGGAAGAGTCCTTCGCCTCGGCTCTTTCCTGGTAGAAACCTATAGACAGGGAAATCGTACTGACTGAGATTGCCTGTGATGCCCCATGCCTCGTCGATGTCGAGTTGCACAGGAGTAGCTCCCTGTTCTTGGATGATGTGTGCCACATTCTCTTCGTCTTCATGCACATTGTAGGTACAGGTAGAGTAGATGAGCAGTCCGCCAGGTTTTAGGCAGGGCCAGATATCCTCGATGATGCTTCGCTGCAGTTTGCTACAGTTGTCTACATTCTGCGTGCTCCATTCTTCTATAGCCCCATCGTCTTTGCGAAACATTCCCTCCCCCGAGCAAGGTACGTCGGCAAGGATGGCATCAAAAAGGATTCCAGCCTTCCGAAAGTCCTTGGGATAATTGTTGGTTACGACAACATCGGGGTGACCAAACTTCTGTATGTTCTCTGCGAGAATCTGGGCGCGTGTGCGCATAGGTTCGTTGCTGATGAGCAGACTGCCCTGAGGCAGTGCATTGCGCAAGGCTGTCGACTTTCCTCCAGGTGCAGCGCAGAGGTCGAGCATTCTTACTGGTTGCTGGATGAGTTGTCTTGCCACAAGGTCGACAAACATGGACGAGGCTTCTTGTACATAGTACACGCCTGCATGCAGCAGTGGGTCGAAGGTGAAGTTGGGTCTTTCTTCAAGGTATCTGCCGTAGTCGGGACACCAGGGCACTGGCTCTTCTTGAGGGGCAGCCCCATTGTGGGAGGCTGTTCCTTCTTCTGCATGATGGTTGTCAAAGGTACATATATGGGTGCCTTGAGGAGCTTTGAAGCGATTGAAACGGATGCTGGTGGGTGGTTCTTCATTGCAGATGCTGTTTTCTATCTGTGCAAATAGCTGTTCGCCCATCAACTCAATGGTTTGTTGCCTAAAGTCTTGAGGAAGTATCTTGGCCATGATGAATGAATGTTATTGTTATCAGAAGTCGATGTCGAAGACGTCTTCTGTGTTTCTGTTTTCCTTTTTCTGTTTGGGCTGAGGCGGATTCTTCAGGTTGCCTTTCTCGTCGAAGAGTCCGTAGGTGGTGCGCAGTACGATGAATTCGGTGCGTCGGTTCAGCTGGTTGCAGATTTCCTGATGTTCTTTGCTTTGCTTGGTGATGAAGTCGGCAGTGAGTATGTCGCCCTCCTTGAGCCAGGGATATTTCTCTGTCATCTTTTTGCGCACGGTCTTAGGTTTCTCCCAGCCATAGCCGCGAGGTGTAAGCCTGTCTTTTGCTATGCCGTGAGCGATGAGATAGTCTACTACCGACTGTGCCCTTCGCTGCGAGAGTCGCTTGTTGTATTCGGCGCTACCCTTGTAGTCGCAATGGGCACTCAGCTCAATGGTTACGTTAGGGTTTTCCTGTAGCAGGGATGTAAGCTCATCGAGCGCTTTGGTGCTGGCAGGTGTCAGCGTAGCTTTGTCGAAGTCGTAGAAGATGTTGTCGATGAGTACTGGTGCCGTAATGGATGCCAAGGGGAACTGGAGCACATATTCCTTGCTCTCGTTGGCAGTGTCGACGCGTAGTTCTTCCTTGTGGTTGAGGAATCCCTTGCACGATGCCATCATCAGATAGTCTACGTGGGGCTTGATAGGCATTGTGAAGGAGCCGTCTCCTCTGACGGGCACTTTCTTATAGGTGCCATCGTTGCCTACCACCATCACCTGTGCAGCAGTAAGTTCGTAGCCTCCCATCTCGTATACCCATCCCTTGACGGTGGTGATGATTTCTGGATTCTCGAACGAGTAGATGTGGTCGTATCCGCGTCCGTCCTTGCGGTTGGAAGAGAAGAAGCCGCGGTTGTGTGGTCCTTCGAAGGTCATACCGAAGTCATCGCCCTCAGAGTTGAGTGGATAGCCTGGGTGTTCTATTTTATATTGGTGTGTCTTAGGGTCTACCTTGGCAATAAAGATGTCGAGTCCGCCCATGCCAGGGTGTCCGTTGCTACTGAAGTAGAGGTCGCCGTTGGGTCGGAAGGTAGGAAACATTTCGTCGCCTGGTGTGTTGATGGGTTCACCGAGGTTTTCCACTCCTCCGAGTCCTGCAGCAGTGAGTCTGACGCGCCAGATGTCGAGTCCTCCCATGCCTCCTGGCATATCGGATACGAAGTAGAGCCATTCGCCGTCGGGCGAGATGGCTGGATGTGCGTAGCTGCTCAGTGTATCTTTGGTGATTTCCAGGATAGAGGCTTTCCCCCATGCAGCGTCCGAACGTGGCGAGGTGGCTATCTGTGCGTAGCGTGGCGAAGAGGGATCGGTGACACACTGTGTGAGATACATATCTCTACCATCGGGTGAGAAGCAGCACGCACCCTCGTCGTAGTCGGTGTTGAGGCCAGTGCCGATGGCTTCTGGCTTACTCCATTTTCCCTTGTCGTCTTTCTCTGAGAGGAAGATGTCGCCAGCCTTCGTACCTGTTATGCCATTGAGTTCATCGCCCTGTGCGTCATTGCGGGTAGAGGTGAAGTATAGTTGGTCGTAATCGTCGCCGAAGAGCATGGGCGAGTAGTCGTGGCGTCGGGAGTTGAAAACATCCATGCGTTTCACGATGTATCGGCTACCTTGTTTTTTCCATTGAGGTGCCATCTTGGCCGACACGAGTCCGTTCTTGACGAGCAGGTTGTCGGGTAGGGAATCTGCGAGTATGCTAAACTCCTTTTCTGCCTGTCGGTATTCACCATTCTTGAGTAGCTGTCGTGCGTAAGCCAAGCGGTCTTGCAAGGAGGCTTGGTTGTAGCGCATGGCGTTGCGGTAGGCAGCAATGGCTTTGGGCGTGGTGTTGATACGCTCATAGCATTGTGCCATTTTTAGTGCTCTCTTGCCTCGTGTTTCGCGCTCTTTGGTGGGTGTGCGTGTATAGGCTTGTTTGAACTGTTCGGCAGCGTCGTAGTATTCACCTAAGGCGAGGTATTTCTCTCCTTTCTTCATATACTTGTCTGCTCCACAGCTCATCAGCAAGAGACTGCAGATGGCTACGAGTATGGTGTTTAGTCTAATATGTGTCATATATGGATAACGTAAAAAGGGATGATTTATTTTTTTTCGTTACTTCCAGATGATTTACAGTTTGTCGAATGGCTGTCGATATTGGCAACCTTCCTTCCAGTTACTGCATCCATAGGCTGTTTTGCCCTTGATGATGGTGCCTTTTCCGCACAGCGGACAGGGCTTGCCCACCATGGGGTCTTCGGCAGTCTGCGTGTTGGTAGCATTAGGAGCTGCAGCAGTTTTCTTGGTTGTCGACTTCTTAGCTGCAGGCTTTTTCTTAAGGTCTTCATCGGTGGTGATGGTGACGTGTCGCGCGCTATTGTCCGACAGCACGTCTTTCACGATCTGATTGATTTGCTCTTTCAGTCCGTTGATGAAGTCGGCAGGGTCGTAAGTCTTGTGCTCGATGTCGCGCAACTTCTTCTCCCAGATACCCGTCAGCTCGCAGCTTTTGAGTAGTTCCTCGTTGATGGTGTCGATAAGCTCAATGCCTGTAGGTGTGGCAACCAGGTTCTTGCGTTGGCGACGGATGTAATGGCGCTTGAAGAGTGTCTCGATGATGCCTGCACGCGATGATGGACGGCCTATGCCGTTCTCCTTCAGGGCTGCACGCAGTTCTTCGTCTTCCACAAACTTACCTGCTGTTTCCATCGCTCTCAGCAATGAGGCCTCCGTATAGTACTTGGGAGGTGTAGTCCACTTCTCGGTGAGTGTCGGTTTGTGTTCACCACTCTCTCCCTTGACGAATGTAGGCAACGTGCGTTCTTCTACATTCTCCTTCTTGCTATTGTTGTCGCCACTTTCCTCTTCTTCGTTGGCTTTGTTGTTGTCTTTGGCATAGACGTCTCTCCAACCTGGTTCGAGAATCTCCTTACCACTCACCTTAAATTCTATCTTCTGCTGTTGCTGGTCGGCATCTTCGCCGATAACTTCGCCCATGACAGTAGTGGTAGAGAACTTGCAGTCGGGATAAAAAACGCTGATGAAGCGCTTGGCAATGAGGTCGTATACATTGGCCTCCAGGTCGGTAAGACCAGTAGGAGGCACTCCTGTGGGGATGATGGCATGGTGATCGGTCACCTTGCTGTTGTCGAATACCTTCTTGCTCTTGGGCAGTTTCTTGCCTGTGGCAGCAAGCTGCTGTATGATGGGTAGGTATTTCTGTTGACTATTAATCTTGGCTTGGCTCACACCATTGAGTATCTGTGGACATTTGGGGTAGATGTCGTCGGTGAGAAACTGGGTGTCTACACGAGGGTAGGTTGTCAGCTTCTTCTCGTAGAGACTCTGTATGAGTTTGAGGGTCATGTCGGCAGAATAGCTAAACTTCTTGTTGCAGTCTACCTGTAGCGAGGTGAGGTCGTAGAGGTGAGGTGGAGCTTCGGTACCTTTTTTCTTGGTGACGCTCGTTACGGTGAAGGGCTTTCCTGCTATGGTGCTGAAGGCTTTCTCGCCTTCCTCTTTGCTTGTAAACTTACCACTGGTGGCAGTAAACTGTGTGTCGCGGTAGATGGTGGCGAGCACCCAGTAAGGTTCTGGCTCGAAGTTGTCAATCTCCTTCTGTCGGTTTACGATGAGTGCGAGGGTAGGGGTCTGCACGCGTCCGATGCTGAGAACCTGTCGGTTCTGTCCGTATTTCAGCGTGTAGAGACGTGTGGCGTTCATACCGAGAATCCAGTCACCGATGGCTCTTGAGAGTCCTGCAAGATAGAGAGGTTGGTATTCGTTCTGGTCTTTCAGTTCCTGAAATCCTTGTCGGATAGCTTCATCGGTCATTGACGAGATCCATAGTCTCTTTACAGGGCATTTGGCCTGTGCCTTCTGCATCACCCATCTCTGGATGAGCTCACCTTCCTGGCCGGCGTCACCACAGTTGATGATGCTATCAGCCTTCTGCATGAGGCGTTCTATGGTACCAAACTGTCGCTTGATGCCTTCGTCATTGATGAGCTTGATGCCGAATCGTTGTGGAATCATGGGTAGAGCGGCAAGGCTCCATCTCT
The DNA here is from genome assembly GCA_900556395.1 of Candidatus Segatella caccae. Lineage (GTDB taxonomy): Bacteria > Bacteroidota > Bacteroidia > Bacteroidales > Bacteroidaceae > Prevotella > Prevotella caccae. The sequence goes on from USOQ01000073.1 coordinate 8,145, forward strand.
TCCACATGGGGGTATAGTCGTCTGGTTCCTTCAGCTCACACAGGTGGCCAAAGGTCCAAGTCACTTGGTATCCGTTACCTTCCATATATCCGTCGTGCGCCGTTGTAGCTCCTATGATACGGGCTATATCCTTGGCAACGCTGGGTTTCTCTGCTATACAAACTATCATATATTTCTGTTCTGTCTTTTTCTGCTTATTTGTGCAAAGGTACAATAAAATAATGAGAATGTCGCCATCCGTCTTTTTTTTCTTGATGTGTGGGATGAAAAAAATGGCCTTAAAAATGAACATAGGTTCGATGGCCAACGCAAGTACTTTCATCGGCCATCGCAAGTACTTTCAACAGCCAACGCAAGTACTTGCGTTTTTTGAGGCAGTTTGGGTTACTTTTTTGAGATTATGGAGCCTCTTCTTTTTGAAAACATAAAAAGCCCTGTAAGACTTAGGTACAGCGAATGTTGGTACCTTGTCTTACAGGGCTTGTCTTATGTGGTGAATTTCGGAGTTGGCGAACCAAGGCCCGCCGACAGCGAAGGATTATTCATACTCCTGCCAGCTCTTGATCTGCAAGTCATCCTGAGAGAGTGTGCAGAAAGCCTCGATGAAGGCAGATGCCAGGCGAGCATTGGTCATCAATGGGATGTTGTGGTCGATGGCGCCACGACGGATTCTGTAACCATTAGTCAACTCGCGCTTGGTATGATTCTTAGGAATGTTGACGATGAGGTCGAACTTGTGGTCGGCAATCATCTCCATCACGTTAGGCACATTCTTGTTGTCCTCGTCTGGCCAACCCACGGCAGTAGCCTTGATGTTGTTCTCGTTGAGGAACTTCGCTGTACCAGCAGTAGCGTAGATGGTGTAACCATTCTTCACCAGCGCCTGGGCAGCGTCGAGCAGAGAAGCCTTCTCCTTGGTACCACCGCTTGAAAGCATGATGCCCTTATCCTTTGAAGGAATCTTGTAACCAGTAGCTATCAATGAGTTGAGCAATGCCTCCTCGAAGGTGTCACCCATACAACCTACCTCACCGGTAGAACTCATATCTACACCCAATACAGGGTCGGCATTCTGCAAACGAGCGAATGAGAACTGTGAAGCCTTCACACCCATGCGATCGATATCGAAGGCCGACTTGTCTGGCTTCTGGTATGGAGCGTCGAGCATGATGCGGGTAGCAGTCTCGATGAAGTTGCGCTTCAATACCTTGCTCACGAATGGGAATGAGCGGGATGCACGGAGGTTACATTCGATAACCTTCACATCGCGACCCTTAGCCAGATATTGAATATTGAAAGGACCAGAGATGTTGAGCTCCTTGGCGATGGCACGTGAAATCTTCTTGATCTGACGGGCTGTAGCAAATGAAATCTGCTGTGCAGGGAAGGTCATGGTAGCGTCGCCGGAGTGAACACCTGCATACTCTACGTGCTCTGAAATACCATACTCAACAACCTCACCATTTTGGGCAACACCGTCGAACTCAATCTCGTTGGTCTCTGTCATGAACTGAGAGATAACCACTGGGTACTCCTTGGAAACCTCAGACGCTGCCTCCAGGAAGCGACGCAACTCATCGTCGTTGTGGCAAACGTTCATGGCTGCACCGGAAAGAACGTAGGATGGACGAACGAGAACAGGATAGCCTACCTCGTCGATGAACTTCTGAACATCCTCCATCGAGGTGAGGGCGCTCCACTTAGGCTGGTCGATGCCCAGCTTGTCGAGCATGGCAGAGAACTTACCGCGGTTCTCGGCACGGTCGATGTTGACAGGAGATGTACCTAAGATTGGCACAGACTGACGATGAAGCTTCATTGCCAAGTTGTTAGGAATCTGACCACCCACAGAAACAATCACACCACGTGGTGACTCCAGGTCGATGACATCGAGTACACGCTCGAATGAAAGCTCATCGAAGTAGAGACGGTCGCACATATCGTAGTCGGTAGATACGGTCTCTGGGTTGTAGTTGATCATGATTGACTTGTAACCCAACTTGCGGGCAGTGTTGATGGCGTTTACTGAACACCAGTCGAACTCTACAGAAGAACCGATACGGTAAGCACCCGAACCGAGAACGATGACAGACTTCTCGTTCTTGTAGTAGTTGATGTCGTAACCCTCTACGGCGTAAGTCATGTAGAGATAGTTGGTGAGGTCAGGATGCTCGCTTGCCACGGTAGGGATGCGCTTCACGGCAGGAAGAATGTTCAACTTCTTGCGCTGAGCACGAACAGCGAGAACCTCCTTCTCCATGTTGGTGTTCTGAGTCTTCAATACGAAGCGACCAATCTGGAAGTCAGAGAAACCTAATACCTTAGCCTCGCGCAATACCTCGGCAGGAATCTCCTCCAATGTGTTGTATGTAGAAAGCTTGTGCTTGTAGTCTACGATATTTTTCATGCGCTCGATGAACCAAGGGTCAATCTTGGTCAACTCCTCGATGCGCTCAATGGTGTAGCCTTCCTCCAAAGCCTGGGCGATGGCGAAGATACGGAGGTCGGTAGGGTTGGAAAGCTCCTCATCCAGGTTGTCGAACTTGGTGTGGTCGTTGCCCACGAAACCGTGCATTCCCTGACCAATCATACGGAGACCCTTCTGAAGCATCTCCTCGAAAGAGCGGCCGATAGACATGATTTCGCCTACAGACTTCATGGAAGAACCGATCTTGCGGCTTACACCGGCAAACTTGGTAAGGTCCCAACGAGGAATCTTGCAGATCATATAGTCGAGTGATGGAGCCACATAAGCTGAGTTAGGAGTACCCATCTCGCCAATCTGGTCGAGTGTATAACCGAGGGCAATCTTAGCTGCAACGAAGGCGAGAGGATAACCTGTAGCCTTGGAAGCAAGAGCAGAAGAACGGCTCAAACGAGCGTTAATCTCGATGATACGGTAGTCGTTGGTCTCAGCATTGAAAGCATACTGGATGTTGCACTCACCAACGATGTTGAGGTGACGCACACACTTCACGGCGATGTCCTGCAACATCTTCACCTGCTCGTCGGTAAGAGAACAGGTAGGAGCCACAACGATAGACTCACCCGTATGGATGCCCAGTGGGTCGAAATTTTCCATAGAGGCAACGGTGAAGCAACGGTCGTTGGCATCACGGATGCACTCAAACTCAATCTCCTTCCATCCCTTCAGGCTCTCCTCAACGAGCACCTGAGGTGCGAAAGTGAAGGCAGACTCAGCAATCTCCTTGAACTCTTCCTCTGTCTTGCAGACACCAGAGCCAAGACCGCCCAAAGCGTATGCTGAACGAATCATGATAGGATAGCCGATGTTGCGAGCTGCGGCTACAGCCTCGTCCATGTTCTCGCAAGCGTGGCTTACTGGAACCTTGAGGTCAACCTTGTTGAGCT
>USOQ01000074.1 GCA_900556395.1 Candidatus Segatella caccae
TGTTCCCATCCTGGGGGATTCCGAGGGAGCTGGTCGTATGAGACTTGTCCGTCTCTGCGATTAAGCGGGTGCAAAGGTACTGCTTTCCTTTGAACCTGCCAAATATTTTCCGAGAAATATTTCTTTTATTAACTTCTGTTAAGGAAAACGTCCATTCAAGGAGTTTTTAGAGGAGTTAAAGGAGTTAAGGAGTTATCGCTCCCTTCGGTCGCAGATGGTTATTGTCTAATGTTTTATGTTTATTGTTGAGTGTTAGAGGTTGGGACATTTTTTATGGGCAGGCTGGAAGCGCTGCCCTCCCAGTGCAGACTTGCTTATGAGCAGGAAGGCACTGGGGAGGGCGTGGCATCTTGCCCGCCCAATGTTATGTGTTTAATGTTCAATGTTTAAAGTTGAGTGTTAGAGGTTGGGACATTTTTTATGGGCAGGCTGGAAGCGCTGCCCTCCCAGTGCAGACTTGCTTATGAGCAGGAAGGCACTGGGGAGGGCGTGGCATCTTGCCCGCCCAATGTTATGTGTTTAATGTTTAATGTTTAAAGTTGAGTCCACAAAGGCATTTGTCTTAACTCCTTTAACTCCTTTAACTCCTTTAACTCCTTTAACTCCTTCAACTCCTTTAACTCCTTCAAAAGTCCACGACCGTGATTCCTGCACCACCAAACTGCACATGTTCATCGGCATAATGGGTAACGTTGGGTACACTGCTCAGATACTGGCGTATGAGTTGTCTCAAGATACCGTTGCCCTTACCATGAAGGATACGCACACGGGGCATACCCACGAGGATGGCGTCGTCGATGAAATATTGCACAGCATTGAGTGCCTCATCACCACGCATACCTCTGATGTCGAGGTCTTGATGGAAGTTGGTCTTGTGCTGGTCGATGGTCTTGCGTGTCTCCGTACTGATGCCATAAGAGCCCAAGTCCTGTTTGCGCTGTTCGGTCTTGTCGCCATCGACGGTAGCAGGAGCATGCTCCAGTCTATTGAGGCGCATCTTGGTGCGCATACCTCCGAAGACGGCTGTTGCCATATCACCAGCGATGCTCTCGATGGTTCCCACCGAGGAGAGTCCCTTGATACGCACGACATCCCCCACAGCAAGAGGTCGATTTTCCTGCTGTGTCTTGTTGACAGCACTGCGCAGCGCCGCCGCAGCCTTCTCTTGGTTCTGAGTTTTTTCGGCTTTACGCTTGGCATGTCGTTCCTTGCGTTGCTGTATCTGTGCTATCTTGCGGGCTATCTTGTCGTCGTTCTCCTTGGTGTCGATGTCCTGCATCTCTTCCTTGAAGGCGTCGAGTTCCTGACGTATGCGCTTGGTCTCCTCCTTCTCAGCCTGCTTCTCGCGTATTTCTCGTATGGCGTTCTCTATCTTTTTATTGCTCTCCTTCAGCAGTTCCTCTGCCTGTTGTTTGGCTTTGGCGAGTATCTGTTTGCGGCTTCGTTCGATGTCCTCTATGTCGCTCTCGTATCGCGAAATAGTCTTTTCCATGTCTTTCTCGCGCTGGTGTATGCTCTGTCGCTTGTTCTCCCAGTAGCGCTTATCGCGCACGATGTCTTGCAGATACTTGTCGCTCTGTATGTATTCGGAGCCTACGATGTCGCTGGCTTCCTTGATTACTTCTTCTGGTAGTCCTATCTTGCGGGCTATCTCGATGGCGAAGGAAGAACCAGGTCTGCCTATAGCCAACTGGAAAAGAGCTTTCATCTCGTGGCGGTCGTAGAGCATAGCACCATTAGCCACACCCTCATGACTGTCGGCAAAATGCTTCAGGTTCTGATAGTGCGTAGTGATGACGCCATAGGCACCTTGCTGGCAGAAGCGGTCGAGCACAGCCTCGGCGATAGCTCCGCCGATGCCAGGTTCGGTGCCTGTACCAAACTCATCGATGAGGATAATGGTGTCGCCGTTGGCAGCCTTCATCATATTCTTCATGTTGAGCAGATGCGAGGAGTAAGTACTCAGGTCGTTCTCCAGACTCTGTTCATCGCCTATGTCGATCATGATGTTTTGGAACACGCCCGTCTTCGAACGCTCGCTCACAGGGATGCTCAGTCCGCACTGCAACATGTACTGTAGCAGTCCCACGGTTTTCAGGCATACCGACTTTCCTCCGGCGTTAGGACCTGAGATGATGAGGATGCGCTTCTCTTGTGTCAGCATGATGTCGAGTGGCACCACCTTCTCGCCTTTCTTCTCCAACGAGAGTCTGAGCAAGGGGTGAATGGCTCTGGTCCAGTCTACGTGTGGATGTGCTTCCACCTCTGGTTCTATGGCTTGCTGGGTCTCTGCAAGCTTTGCCTTAGCCTGTATCAGGTCGATGATGGCAAGGAATCGGTAGCTCTCCAATATCTCGCGCGAGAAGGGTCGCACCTTGTTGGTGAAGTCGGTGAGGATACGTATGATCTCTTTGCGTTCCTCTCCCTCGAGTTCTCTCACGCGGTTGTTGGCTTCTACCACCTCGGTAGGCTCAATGAACACGGTTCTACCCGTGGCACTCTCGTCGTGTACGATACCCTTGATCTTGCGTTTCAGGGTAGGGATGACGGGGATGACGAGTCGTCCGTCGCGCAGGGTAGGGGTGACATCTTTCTCTACCACTCCCTCGCTCTGTGCTGCTCGCAGTATGCCGTACAGTGTGCGTGAGATGCTGCCCTCGGTCTTAGCTAACTCACGGCGTATCTGTAGCAGTTCGGGTGTGGCATTGTCGCGTATCTTGCCAAACTTGTCGAGTATTTGGTCGATGCGTTGTATCAGTTGTGGGAAAGACATGACATCAGCCGACAGGCGATGCAGTGCAGGGTAGGGATATTTCTTCTCTCTGCGCCAACCGTCTTCTTGTTCGGCCTCGTCGTCATCGCTGTGGTTGAGTATCTTTACGATACCGTCGATGGTGCTCAGCGAGCGGCGAAGGTCGAAGAGCTCGTCTTCCTCCAAGTGGGTGTTCTCCACGCGGATGCGTACTATCGACTCTCTCACGTCATAGAAGTATTGCAGGGGGAAGTCTTCCACCTCCTCCATGAGTCTGCGAAACTCTCGGGTCTGCAACAGCCATTCGTTCACCTCGTCGGCATCAGAGCTGAAGTGCATCTTCTCCACCTGTTCCTTGCCCAGGGTGGAGAGGCATCGCTCACGCAACAGGTTACGAATCTCGTTGAAGCCTATCTTTTGTTCAAAATTATCTGGATATATCATATTGTTCTTATTTTCAGGCGGCAAAGTTACGAATTTTTTGAATGTTACCCAAATTTCAGCTGCTCAACTTTCGAAAATGGGGCGGGCTTGTACTGGGGAGGGCGTGGCATCTTGCCCGCCCGTAATGATTATATGTTGAGTTCTTTTTTAGAGGCTGTGGCATTTTTAATGGGCGGACAAGATGCCACGCCCTCCCCAGTTCCTCCCTACTCATAAGCAAGTCTACACTGGGAGGGCAGTGCTTCCAGCCTGCCCATAAAAAATGTTTCGACCTCTAATATTCTGCAGCAAAAAAACAAGGGAGCGAACCCTTTGTGTATAGGTTGCTCCCTCGTTGTTTGAAGTGTTTTGAAGAATCTTTTATCTATTTTTATTCCCAGGAATCCCAGGAATCAAAGTCGTTAAAGTGCTCCTTGGCTGTGTCTGTTCCTGGCTCTCCCATTCCTGGGTATTCTGGATTAGGATTACCAGTACCATCGTCACCTTTGGTACCAGATAGGCCAGTTAACAAACTTTCCGTCTGTAGTGGAACAAAAAATATTTGTGGCTGTATATATACTTTTTTATTCATTGCTTCAAATGTTTTTATTTGATATACTTCTTACCATTAATAATATAGATACCACTTGGCAGTGATTGGAAATTACTTGCATCCTCACTTACCAACTGACCATTGATATTATATACTCTGCTATTAGCAGGCATCAATTCACCATCAGCAGTGATAATCAAGTCTTCGATTCCTGTTGTTTCTCCATCATTACCATCAGTAATACTACTGGTACTGATACTCAACATCTTAGGCTTAGCACCTTCTGTCAATTTGGCTTTCAGGAAGCCACGGAAACCTTTGACAGTTCCAGAAGCTGTGGCATAAGCTTTGAAGTTACCATCAGAAGCACCGATGAAGTAATCGTTCTTAACGATATTCATTTTGTTGTAACTTGATGTCCAAACATATCCATTACTCTCGCACCAGTCATTTGGTTCAGTATTTTCGATGGTTACGTATGGATAGTCAGTTACCTCTGCAGTATTGATGCTCTCAACATCCTTAGTTGGCTTGATAAGGAATGGCTTACCAGCAACGATTGTATTGTAAGCATGACGTACGAAGTATGCCTTGCTGCCCTCAACATGGTCGAAGTAGAGAATCTGGGTACCTTCCTTCGCAGTTGCACTATAAGCAGGACCAAAGATGGCATCCACCTGCTGTCTGTTGAGACTGAAAGGAAGAACACATGTTGTCCAACGATTAGCTACCATTTTACGTGCAATCTTTACCTTTGCCACATGACCAGCCGCAGTTGCCGTGATAGTATTGGACTGATCATCTGCATAAGATACCTCATCAACTGTTGGCTCTGTTTCATCCTTATCGAATGAGAAGCCATAGAAGCCAATCTTCGAACCGAAGTTGTAGAGATAGTAGGTCTTACCAGCCTTTACATTAAAGGTATAGGTAACAGGGGAGTCTGCGAGAACAGACCAACCATGAGAACCCTTTCTGTCACCAGCAGCTGCATTTGGAACAAGATCTGTACTGAGGCGACTCTCATAAACATCATTTTTGAATGCATTAGCTGTCACGTCAAATGTATCAGGCATGCCCTTGAAGTGACTTCTTACCTCCTCAATAGTAGGAGCAGTATCTTTACCCTTTGGATTCAAATCCCACTTGTAGCTTGAAAGAGACTGAATGCCACCAGTTGGCTTACCACTTGTAGTTTCGATATGAGCCTCAGATTCTACGAAATTGCCGGCCTCATCCATGACGAACACACGACGCTGAGGACGATAAACTCCACTATCAAATGCACCATTCTGGAAGATGTGTACAGTTACCTTTCCGTTTGTAGCTGGGTTGAACTCAAGGAATGAACCTGAACATGGTACATTAAACATCTTGTCCTTGATGGTTCCTGTATATGACTTGAAGTCTGCACTATAGATATTCGTTGTCTCAGGGAGAGCATTAGAACCATTCTCCTGACGTGCATTCCTGTTTTTGTTACCAACTACATAGTAATCGAAGCCTGTAAGCTTCCATTTTGGCAAAGAAGCTCCTGGTCCCCAATAATATCCTGCAGACAGTCCTTCTGCTGATGGACCTTGTTGTGGAGAACTTTCAGGGCCATTAGTCGCAACAGGATTAGGGAACAACCATCCACCAAGAACTACAGACAAGGTATTGTCCTGGTTCCACATTCTTGTCTGGTTACCATAAGTACCAGTTCCCTTTACACGAAACATTGCAGGGTCGTCAACCAAGACTTTCAAGAAAGCAGTGGTGCTCTCCATTTTGTCACCCGTTACAGTTACTCGTACTTCTCCATCACCTTCACTGACGGCTTCAATGTTACCATTGGCATCTACCTTACAGATACCAGGAGTAAAGGTTGTCCAAGAAACGTGATAGTTACTCTCGTCGATGACCTTGCCTGTATTATAATCTGTGATCGTAACATCTGGAGCATCTTCTCTTGTTCCTGTGTACATGTTGACACTGACAGGATTGAGTTTCACTACAGGACGGATATAATTTGCTTTTACATCAAGAGTGAACGTGATGCTGGAAGGAGCTGCATACACATCAGTATAGTCCGACGTAGGATCTTTTTCGTTCTTTTTAACGGTTGCACTCACTTTGACTGTGTAAGTACCAGCATTCTTAGGATAGTAAGTCAGCTTATTACCATTCACACTCTGTTGGTTTGCAGTTGAAGTAGATGTTATGTCGTAAGCATAGTTAAAATAGCTACTAACATCTTCTCCATCATAAATCAGAGGCACAGTGAAGGTATTGAAATTGTCCTTGCCACCTGTCTTTACAGCCAACTTGATATTTGCACCACTAAAAACATCCAGGAACTTTGGTGTAATCAAGCCCTTGGTGACAGTATAGGTAAAGTCAACGCTTCCTGCCGTATAGCCTTTGCCCATACTTTCTGTTGGTGTGGCAGTCACAGTGATAGAAGAAACACCTACTGTCCAGTTGTATTTGCTACCAGCTACAGTCAGTTTTCCGTCAGGGAATGATACAGGACCACCATTAGAAGCCGAATATGACAAAGTATAATCAGTACCCAACTTCAACAGCTGATCATTTTCGCCATAAACTTTCACAACTGGCTCTTTGATTTCAGCATCTGTGGTATTCATATCAATATCAGTTACTGAAATATTCAGAGGCGTTGGATCCTGAATGAGAATCTGATAGTAAGCTTCGGTTCCCTCGTATGTGGCTACATCCTTAGGAGTTACCTTTGCCGTAATAGTAACCAGTCCGGTCTTTCCTGCATAGAAGTTCACCTGAGTACCATTCAAGGTTGCAATCTCGTTTGCATCAGACTCATAGCTTACAGAGTAATCGCTTGCAGTAAGTTCTGTAGAACCTGCCTTAACGGTGAGGTTAGGAAGTGTAATGGACTGAGTACCTGTTACCACCTTGATATTATTGGTATCGAAGTTGGCAGAAAGGCGCTGTTTTGTCGAAGCTGCAGGACGAACCACCTTCAGTTCGGTTACATTAGGAGTAGCTCCACCATAGCGACCGAAGAAGAGTGAGTCACAGTCTTCAGTAAGTGTATAGGTATAAGTCTTAAGTTCCTTATCATAATAAGGTGTGCTAAAGACTGCCTTGCCATCTCTTGTAGTATGGATTTCCATACCAATACCTGTTGTTTTAGGACCAGTATAAAGACCAGTGATAGTGATAATATCGCCTACCTTAAAACCACCATTATACTTGTCCTTGATAGACATATAGGTATATCTTCTGAAATCATAGTTACTACCGAAGTTTATACATGGTACAAGAGTTCCATTTATATTCTTTGTTCCTTCTGAAACAGCGATATTCTCTTTCTGGCTACCGATGGTATTCCAGTTGTAGATAACATCTTCGGTTGGGGTAACTGGAGTTTGCTTTTTCTCTACCTTAACGACAAATGTAGCAGAAGTCTCTTTATACTTGTTTGTATCTGTAGGCTTGATGTTGGCAACGATGTTTGTTTCACCTTCACTAACAAAACATACCTCACCATTCTCTACCTTTGCTACTGCATTATTGTCAGAAGCATAGGTTACGTTATAGTCGCTTGCTGTCAAAGTGGTCTCGCCTGCCTTGACTGTAAGTGTAGGAAGTTCTTTTGCAACATCGCCTTCTTTTGCAGATATTGTTGCAGGAGAGAAGGATGCAGTAAGAGCTACCTGTGTGTTGGCACGGGTAATCTTGATGGCTTTAACGTAGACAGAAGAGGCGTTTTTGTATAGATAGAAAATTTCCTTTCCGTTCAAAATATCGCTCACAGTAACACTATAGGAAATTGTTGATTTGTCAGAACTTATATTGTTAAGTGTGATACTCTTGCCATTCTCATCTTTTACTACAATGTCTTTTGCACCCTTGGTACTATTGATAGAGATAGATATTACATCACCTTGTTGAAGTCTATTTCCTGTAAGGGTTACCTTAATATATTTAGAAGGGTTGTCTATCTTGTAACCGTCATTACTGAATGCGCCTTTCTTTTGATAAGCTATTTTTCCACCATTTGTTTCTACATCAGATGTTGATGTATTGCCTGTTGTTGGAACATCGTAAGAAAACAGAACGGTTGAAGTTGTTCCATTCTCACTACCACCATTGTTATCTGTGCTGCCATTATCCGTATTTGAGTTACTTTTGGCAATTACTTTTGTTGTGCTTGTCGTAATAGGGTTACCATTAGCAGTAGCAACGCAATAATAATATCCACTTTCTGTTGGAGTATAAGTAGCAGATGTGGCATCGGCAATTTTTGCATTATCCTTATACCACTGATAAGAAACGGTACCATCACCATAAGCAGTAGCATCAAGGGTTCCTTCAGTAGTAGAGAAGTCATAGCTTGGAGCCAAGTCCTTGGCAAACAGAATCTGCTTGTTGTCCTGGTTCTGGTAAGCACGCTCGTACTCAGTAGCAGCCATGATGAAGCCACCGAGAACCTTGCCCTCGGTTGTTTCGCCCTTCTTAACCATGGTTACATCGCTACCTGAAAGGTAATACTCATTTGAGCCATCACGATAATTCTTGCCGCTAAGACCAGCAGACTTACAACTTCCCCAAATCTGTATACCGCCAGCAGCATCATATGTAACAAAATTATTTACCAATCCTTCGAATGCTTTTGCAGCAACAGTCTTATAATCATAAGGAGATGTGGAAAGCAGTCCTAAGCGAACTGCCTTAAAGAGAGCTGCAGAAAACAATGCTGTTGCTGAAGTTTCAATATAATTGGCATCATTTTTTGTTGTGCCATTATATTGTTGCGAAACAAAGTTTCCATCTTTGTCCAACAATTGAAACCAGCCACCAGTATTCTTAGCATCTTGACGGGCTGCAATACCAGCAGCAAGTTCGTCAAGATGACCCTTTAAAGTTAGATAATTAGTTTTGCCTTTCTGCCCGTCAGCTTCCATTGCTTCAAGGACGTCAACCAAGGCATAGAGATACCATGCATTTGCTCTACCCCAATAAGCTGCAGAATGGAAATTATATGGTTCTGTAGAACTAAGACCATACCAAGTTGCAGTACCTTTGTCAGTTGCTTTTGCTGTTGCAGTAGCATCAAATGCATGATACATTAACTTATCGGTAGAGTTCCAACACATATCCCAAACAATGTTTAACTGTTTGGCTACCATATTCCAGTCTGCTTCCTTGCTGCCAAAAACATTGTCTGAATTTCCGTAAAACTGTGTCAACTGAGCAAGCAAAGCGCTACCCATATAGGCACCATCTAACCACATTTGGTTATTATATGTACTTTTGTGCCACCAGCCGCCTGCTACATTTTTACCAGCTTTCTCTGCAAGAGTACCCTGAGGGATTACATAAGTATTATTCGCATTTCCAAAACCTTGCTTTACACTTGCTAATGCAGTGGCGACCATTTTCTTATCATCTGCAGAAGCATAGTTGTTGCTATTAATGCCAATGTAGATTTTAGTTCCATTCAGATCATCGAAACTTTTTCCATCTTTAGGTATCAGAGTATCATAAGCATCTCCATACTCCTTTACGCTCAAGAACCATGGCTTAGACCAATCGAAGCCTTGATAATAATCTGCAGCTTCAATCATGGATTTAGCAACAAGACCTGGAACATAGTCGAGCTTTTTCTTGCTATCTATTCTTTCCTCTTTTTTTGATCCGTCTACTTTGTAGGTTGCTAAGCCAAAAGGTGTAGTATTGGCATAGAAATCATGCGCACGTGAATTAATCGCCCACTGCGAATAGCGGACACCAGAATTGAATGTTACCCCCCCATTGTTATCTGCCGCTTTCACTCCTATGACGCTGAGGCATGGGAGTAAAAGGAGAAGAAACAGGCGAGCAAAACCGCCTCGGCTCATGTCGAGGACGCGGAATGTAAGTGTTTCGTGTTTCATTTCACTTTTATTTTTATTTTTATTGTTTTTGTGCTTAATAATTTGTAGTTCTGGATAACTCATACATATTCGGTAAGTCTGTGCACCGCTGATTGTTTTCGGTAAGTCTATGCACCGCTGATTGTTTTTTTAGTTATTTAAGTTTCTGTCTGTTTTAAACATCCCAGTATAGCGGTCGCTGTCGTGAACTTATACGATGCAATTTTTTTGTGCAATTGATTGCACTTTCTTTTCGGCTGCAAAGTTACGAAAATAATGTTAAAATGGGATGAATCCTTTTTGTCTAAAATTCGTTTTTTTACGTAATCGTTTGCGTGTGATTTGCTTTTGACTTTGTTGAATTGTCTTTTTTATCTTACTATCATATTTTCAGGTATTTATACTTTTTCTTCCCCCATGTTAAGAGTCGTTTTTTAGTGTTTAGTATTGAATGGTTAATGTTAAAGGAGTTAAGACAAATGCTTTTGTGGATTTAAGTGTTAGAGGTTGGGTCATTTTTTATGGGCAGGCTTGCACTGGGGAGGGCGTGGCATCTTGCCCGCCCGTAATTTTATAAGTTGAGTTTCTTTTAGCGGTTGGGTCATTTTTTTATGGGCGGGCAAGATGCCACGCCCTCCCAGTGCATACTCGCTGGTGATTGCTCCTGAGTAGGCTGGCACTGGGAGTGTGATTTTCTGTCTTGCATAATTCTAAAAGTTTATGGTTGCTTATAGGCAAGTATGTACTGGGGAGGGCGTGGCATCTTGCCCGCCCGTAATTTTATAAGTTGAGTTTCTTTTAGAGGTTGTGACATTTTTTTATGGGCGGGCAAGATGCCACGCCCTCCCAGTGCATACTCGCTGATTATAGTCGGGCAAGATGCTGGTCATTCTACATAAGACTATTAGAATCTTATATCCATGTTTTGTCAAGCAATTAGCTACAGAAAAGATATTGTGATAAGCCGCATTATCCCTTTGAACTGACGAAGGGGTGGGAGTGGACGACGGTTGGAGAAATATTCACTCTTCAAGCAGGAAAAAATATCACATCAAACAACATTTCTCCAACTCAAAATGCAGAATACAAATATCCTTGTTTTGGCGGCAATGGGATTCGTGGGTATGTTGCTTCTTCAAATAGAAGTGGAAACTATCCTATTATAGGAAGGCAAGGGGCATTATGCGGAAATGTGAATTTAGCTAATGGTGAGTTTTATGCAACTGAACATGCAGTTGTTGTTGATTATTATTGTGAAACAGATTTTATGTGGTGCTACTATACATTAGAAGCACTTAATCTTAACCAATATGCAACTGCTACAGCCCAACCTGGCTTAGCGGTAAATATAATCAATGAGGTTTCCATACCATTGCCTCCTTATAAAGAGCAGAAAGTTATTTCAGAAGCAATAAGCTACTGGCTCTCTTTGATAGATACTATTGGAAATAGTAAAGAACAATTGCTAATTGCAATAGGACAAGCCAAGTCCAAAATCCTCGATCTCGCCATTCACGGCAAACTTGTACCGCAAGACCCGAATGACGAGCCAGCCAGCGAACTGCTCAAACGTA
>USOQ01000075.1 GCA_900556395.1 Candidatus Segatella caccae
CTCCCTCTACGATGCCCGGAGTGAGATGATAATAATCGAGTGTGAGATGCGAATGTCCCTTGCGATAATTCCAGCCGAGGAGCTGTGAGAAAGCCTGTTCTCTGAGTGAAGAACCGAAGACGTAACCGTCGTATTTGTTCTTGTAGGCATGTGCCATTTTTCCACTATATCGGGTATTCCAGACAAATCCGCCCTGGTTGCCGGCAAAGTTGAGCGAATAATCGAAAAGTCCGTTGTTGGTTTGGTATCCTGTTGAGAAATTCGCTCTCATGTCGCCTTTAGCAAGGGTAGGAGTGGAATGGAAGATAAGGACGCCAGCCATCGCATCCGAGCCATACATGAGACTTGCAGGACCTTTCAGGATCTCTACGGAATGAACCGAAGCCGGGTCGATTTCTATTCCGTGTTCATCGCCCCATTGCTGTCCTTCCTGTCTTACTCCATCATTCACTACGACCACACGGTTAAATCCCAATCCACGAATCACGGGTTTGGAGATTCCGCTTCCCGTGGTAATCTGCGAAACGCCTGGCTGATGAGCGATGGCATCGATGATGTTGGTTGAAGGCTGCATTTCGAGTTGGCGGGCAGAAACGAAAGAGATGGGTGCTGGCGACTGCTTGAGTTTCTGGCTGCCAGTCAATCCCGTAACCACCACTTCATTCAGTTTCACGCTTGATTCTGTCAGAGGCTGGTGCTTGATGGAATCGCTGTTTTCCATACCATGAATGCTTGACTTTTCCTTGTTATTATCTGCTCCGTTTATAGCCATAGCAGGGGCTGTTGCCGACGAGCATAGGCTCATCAGCAATATTGATTTCAATATTGTTCTCATTATGTTATTTATTGCCTTATTATGTTAATTTTCAATTATTTATAAAAAAACTGATAATAAGGTGGAGCACGGGTAGATTTTACCCCCTTCGCCCTGCACAGGCAAGGAGAGCAGAAAGCACGGCGAGGGGAGAGGTGGAACATGGTGATGGCTACCCATACCACGATGGATGGAGCCAGATAAGGTGTGCTTTGCAATTGGCAGAGCACACAGTCGTGCATGGTATTCTGCAGGGCTATCAGATGGCCGTCGTGATGAACATGATGGGCGCAATCTGCACAATAGAAATCTGCATGAGTTCCCTGCGCTTCACCATGATGGTGAAACGTAATGGTCAGGAGCATCGGCAGGTAAACCAATAGCAGCAGCCAGGAACATCTGATTCTCTTATGCGTTATCCTCTGCATTTATCTACAGTATTTTGTTTTTATTCGCAAATTTAGTCATTTCTGTTGGGATTATTCTTAGGATTTCGATATTTTAACGAAGATTATTTGTTTTTTAGCAGAAAAGTCATGTAGGGGGAAGAATGCGTGTTTGTGGGGTTATTCACGTTTTTCAAGGGACTTTCGGTTGTAAACGATACAGACTCTCTTTCTAAAAAGGGAAAGAAAACGTCAATAACTTGACACGTGATGTAGTATATTCTTCAGAAATTGAAGGTATCGAACAAACGAGGAACATTTTGCAAAAAATAGCCTCAAAAAAAGAACATACTTGCGATGGTCAATGCAAGTACTTTCGATGGTCAACGCAAGTACTTTCATTAGCCATTGCAAATACTTGTGTTTTTAGAGTATATTTTACCCCAGTTCGGGATAATCTCTCTTCATTTGATTCCAAAGAGTTGTACCTTTCATCAATCCAACAAAGTTGTTCCGTTCCTTTTGATTGTTCTTACGCAAAGCCTCTGTCCAAATATGAGTGTACTCATGGAAAGGAGTCTCTGCATTTGCCACGCTTGGGTCAATATAAATCTTGCCATTTGTGGTAAATCCCCAAATTTCTCCTTTGGAAGTCTTGAACTCATTTAATTTATGATCATCTTTTTTGGTCGTTTCGCCATTTTGTTGTACCTTTGCATTAGCTAAGGTTTGACCGTTATTGTTATGTGCTATTAAGTTAGTTTTTGTCTCTTCACTGAGGCTGGACGTGACAGACGGACGAACCTTTTTATTTGTATAGAAATCATTGAATACTGTTATTTAAAATAAAAAGAGTTATCAACTTCTTTGAATAGCTGTTCGCTATCTTTACGTATCTCGATAGAAGTCTTGCTCCACCATGATGGCCAACCGCCAACGATATTGCTTAAGAATACGATTCTGATAGGATGCAATCCCTTTGCTAAAGCTACTGAAGAGTCGTTGAGGGTACTTGCCTTTACGTCACCTTCATTGTTGATAACGAGCTTGTTATCTATCCATACTTGCTCAAAGCGTGATGATAGATAGTAGACGCCATCTTCAGGAATGTTGATATATCCCTCGGCAATAGCAGCATAGTTGTTGGCGCCACGCAATGTTGCAGCATCATCTTCCTGCTTCATCTTTATATCTTCAAGGTTATTGATGTCAGCATATTCCCAAGTGCCATCTGCCAATTCAAGTTGGCTTACCTTTAGGAAGTTGCCCTTTATACGTTTCATCTTCAAACCTTTCTTTGGTGCTTCAACATTTACTGCTGGGGCGTAAGCCTGTTTCTCTACTTCCACGGTTCTAATCTTGCTCATTTTGCCTGTAGGCAATACTGTTGCAATCTTTATGATCGTGTTGCCACTAACAGGGATGGGAGCAGTATAAACAGTTGATGATGGAGTAGGGGTTGTGCCATCCAAAGTATAGACCATCTTGATAGGGCGACTTGTGGTGAAGGTAACAGTTGTATCCTTTGTTATTACCACCTTGTTGCACGAACCGTATGGCTGTTCTGGCAATGGAATATGGTATGTTATGTGATGCTCATCCAAGCGAATGCTGTTAGCATCCAAACGGCGACAGAAATCTTCGAAGTTCTTCTTACTCAATGGCGACCAAGCAATCTCTGATAGCGCCACCGCACGAGGATACATCATATATTCCATTTTGGCATTAGTGTACATATACTCCGACCAGTTGTTGCATTGTACACCCAAGATATGATGAGTCAAACCAAGAGACTTAATAGTATCTGGCACAGGATTATAATTATATGTTGTAGCCAGATATTTTGGAGTACTTGGAATGGTTACAGGCTCTATCTTGCTATCGCCCTGATACCAGTCAAGATACATACCATCGCTACCGGGAGTCATAATGACATCATGCTTCTGCAAAGCAGCTTCGACACCACCTTGTGTTCCGCGCCATGACATGACAGTAGCGTTTGCGCTAAGTCCGCCTTCCAAGATTTCATCCCAACCGATAATCTTTCTGCCACGCTGTTCTAACATCTTTTCTACACGCTTGATGACATAGCTCTGTAGTCTATCTTCTGCAGTATGTTTACCATCAGTCTGCAGTCTTTCGTGCTTGATGCGCTTTTGACATGTAGGACAGTTCTTCCAGCTTGTTTTAGGACATTCGTCGCCACCAATGTGAAAGTATTTACCAGGGAAGAGAGGTACGATTTCGTCGAAGATATCGCCCAAGAAATTGAACATATCTTCTTTTCCTGCACACATCACAATATCCTCGACGCCCCAAACTGTTCTTAAGCTCCATTTCTCGCCCTTGCAAGAAAGGTTAGGGTAGGCAGATATAGCTGCCATCATGTGACCAGGAAGGTCTATTTCTGGAATTACTGTGATATAACGCTTTGCTGCGTAGTCAACGATTTCCTTTATCTGTTCCTGAGTATAATAGCCCCCATACGAAGAACCGTCACCCTCGGTGCGGATGCTACCGATGGTAGTCAGTTTTGGATATTTCTTGATTTCTATACGCCATCCTTGATCTTCGGTGAGGTGGAAGTGCATGGTGTTGACCTTAAACATTGACATAAGATCCAACTGCTTCTTCACATTCTCTACAGTAATAAAGTGGCGGCATGGGTCGAGGTGAAAACCACGATATCCAAAGCGAGGAGCATCTTCAATGTTGCAGCATTGAGCTACCCATTTCACTCCGTCCACCTTAGTTGGACTTTCTATCTTAGCTGGCAACAACTGCATAAAACTCTGCATGCCATAGAAGGCACCTTTGGCTGTTTTTGCCTTGATAGTGACACCTTTAGCTGTTACGTTGAGATGATAACCCTCCTCAGCCATCTTCAAAGATGGTGTAATCTGAATCGTGATATTTCCCTTTTTCTCGCTCAATATAACTTCGTATCCTGTAGAAGCTTTTAGCTTATCTGCCATATATTGAGCAATGTTCTTACCCTCTGTTGTTTGGTAAGCAATAACTACTTTTCGGGGTAATACGAATTCTCCCTTTAAAGTTTGGGTCTTTACAGGTATAGGTATAATATTGACGTTAGCAGCAATAGCAGATGTTGGGTTGACACCCAACATCGCTGCGCTAAAAGCTAACAAACCAAATAATAGATTTATTTTCATCATTGGTTTGGTATAATATTAAATAGGTAGTATATACTTGGGTTAGAGAGGCTTATACTCTACAAATGCTTCCATAGCCTCGTAGCATGCCAAGCCTAACTTGTCGTAGAGACTTGCTGTTGCACGGTTGCGGTCCTCAGCTCTCTGCCAGAACAAACGCTCGTCGTTGCCAAGGAATGGTGCGCTCTCCATCTGTGACTGATGCTTGAGAATAGAGTTTCTCTTTGCTCTCAGCTCCTCAGGGCTTAATGGAACGCACATTTCGATATTCTCGATATCCCATTCAGCCCATGCACCACGATACATCCAGATGCGGCAATCCTTAAGCCATTCTGCGCCAGCTTTCTTCTCTTCGTCGATAGCTGCGAGTACAGCGTCAGTACACTTCTTGTGTGTTCCGTGAGGATCAGCAAGGTCGCCAGCAACATATATCTGATGAGGCTTAACCTCCTTCAATAGAGTTCTAACAACCTCCACATCCTTCTCTGTCATAGGCAATTTCTCAATCTTACCACTCTCATAGAAAGGCAAGTCGAGGAAGTGTACGTGATCGAGAGGAATATCATTATAAGTACAAGCTGTACGAGCCTCCCCACGACGTATCAATCCCTTGATAGTCAGGATGTCTCTTGTGTCGAAGTCGCTCTCCTTCTTGTTGGCGAAGAAGTTCTTGATCTCCTTATATTTGTTAGAGATTACGCTGTCCTTAGAATCAGTAAATAGTTGGTTGAAACCATTGATGAAGTGCATAAATCTTGTTACTTCTTCGTCGCCAACAGCGATGTTACCAGAAGTTTCGTATGCTACATGTACATCGTGCTTCTGCTGAACCAAGCGGCGGATGGTTCCACCCATTGAGATAACGTCGTCGTCAGGGTGTGGCGAGAATACTATTACCTTTTTAGGGAAGGGGTTAGCACGCTCAGGACGATATGTGTCGTCAGCATTTGGCTTACCACCAGGCCATCCAGTGATGGTGTGCTGCAAGTCGTTGAAAATCTTTATATTAGCATTGTATGCTGAACCGTAAAGAGCCAAGAGCTCGCTCAAACCATTCTCGTTGTAGTCCTTATTAGTAAGCTTCAAGATGGGCTTGTTAATCTTCTGGCAGAGCCATACCAATGCAGAGCGTACCAACTTGTCGGTCCACTGGCATGATGTAACGAGCCAAGGATGTTCGATACGGGTAAGACGAGCTGCTGCACCAAGGTCGAGGACTACCTGTACGTTTGGATGAGTCTGGAGGAATGATGCAGGCAAAGTGTCGGTAATTGAATTCTCTATAACCTTCTGCATGATATCAGCCTTCTCCTCACCCCAAGCCGTAAGATAAATAGCCTTGGCAGAGAGTAGGGTAGCGATACCCATTGTCAATGAGCATGGAGGGATAGATTCCTTTGTCTGCTCGCTTGCTTCCATCTCCTCACGTGAGGTGTTGCCAATAAGGATAAGACGTGTGGCCGACTGGATGCCAGAACCAGGCTCGTTGGCAGCAATGTTTCCTGAACGGCCAATACCGATGAGAGCTACATCCAAACCGCCGAAGGTCTTTATGCGCTGCTCGTACAATCGGCAGCAATCCTGTACTGCATCCTGAGCAGCGAAACCATCAAGAGTAAAGATATTCTGTTCCTCTATATCAACCTGGTTTAGGAAACGCTCCTTCAGCTGGTTGATAGTACGTGAAGAACTCTCTTTCTGCAGAGGATAATACTCGTAAGCGTTGAAAACAACTACATTGCGGAAACTTAATACCTTCTCTTTGTAACGACGAACAAGCTCGTTGTAAACAGCGTTGAGCGACGAGCCAGTGCCTAAAGCCATAACGTAGAATTTTCCTTCATGTTGTGCAGCCTTGATACCGGCTTCGATACCGTCAGCAACATACTTTGCACCTTCGTTCATAGAAGTGAAGATGTCTGTATGTATCTTTTCTAAGCGAGAGATCTCTGAATATTCTACTGTCGTCTTAGGCTTGTAGAATTCAACAGGTACTTTGTTAAGTACTATTTCAGAACTAAGATTTAGTCTCATCGTGTTTTTTTTGTTGTTTGATTGATTTTATAATCGATTACAAGTTATCTTTCTCGATATCCTTGAAGTAACGATATGTGCCAACCTTAAGTTCTTCTGTAGCGAGTTCGTCGCAAACGATGATGCCATGCTGATGAAGCTGCAATGCGCTGATGGTCCATGCTTGTGTAACAGGACCTTCGATAGCAGCCTGCAAAGCGCGTGCTTTATTGTGACCATTGCAGAGAATCATAACTTCCTTGGCCGACATAACGGTACCTACACCTACGGTCAAAGCTGTTGTTGGTACTGCATTCATATCGCCACCGAAGAAGCGTGAGTTTGCGATGCGTGTATCTGTAGTAAGAGTTTTTACTCTTGTAAGTGATGTAAGTGATGAGTAAGGCTCATTGAAAGCAATGTGTCCATCAGGACCGATGCCACCGATGAAAAGGTCGATGCCACCAGCTTCCTCTATCATCTTTTCGTAGTTCTTGCACTCCTCTTCCAAGTTCTCTGCATTACCATTAAGGATGTGAATATTTTCCTTAGGGCAGTCGATGTGGTTGAAGAGATTGTTTGCCATAAATGAGTGATAGCTTTCTGGGTGGCTTTCTGGTAATCCTACATACTCATCCATGTTGAAGGTGAGCACATGCTCGAACGAAACTTCGCCAGCCTTCACTGCTTTGACGATTTCTGCATACATTCCCATGGGTGATGAACCAGTAGGCAAACCCAAAACAAAGGGTTTTTCTGCTGTTGGCTGGAAGGCTTTAATGGTCTCTACTACATGACGAGCTGCCCAACGTGATAGCTCTTCATAGTTCTTTTCAATAATTACTCGCATGTTAATTCTATTTTTAATTAATTGATATATCTAATAATTAGTTTCTTTGTTTAATTTATAGTTCCCAAGCTATGGCTGACGCTCCCAAGACAGCTGCCTTAGCACCATCCAAACCACTCTTTAGGAATTTTGCCTTACCTTTATATAATGATAGTACATTCTCATTATATGCTTCTTCCATCGGACGGAAGAGTAAGTCGCCTGCCTGTGCCAATCCTCCGAAGAAGATGAATGCTTCTGGGCTGAGGAAGGTAGCGATGTTTGCACATGCAACACCAATTCTTCTACCTGTTTGGCGGAAAACCTCTTGTGCCATAGCATCGCCAGTCATCGCGGCTTTATATACATCGTATGATGTGAGTTCTTCTCTTGGAATATCTCTTAGTGATGTTGCATCAGTAGATTCTTTCAACATAGCTACTGTGGTGCGAACCACTCCTGTTGCAGAGCAATAAGTCTCTAAACATCCTTTTCTGCCACATCCGCATGGTCTGCCTTCTGGCTCTACTATCATGTGCCCAAGCTCTCCTGCAAAACCATCGCAACCATATATTAACTGACCATTAGCCACGATACCCGAACCAACTCCTGTACCCAAGGTTAGCTCAACGAAGTTTTTCATACCTACTGCTTCTCCATAGATCATTTCGCCCATGGCTGCTGCATTAGCATCGTTGGTAATGGCTACCGGGATGCCTAAACGGCTTGCAAACATATCTGCCAAAGGTACGATTCCTTTAGCCCATTCCAAATTGGCTGCTTGCTCTATAGTTCCATGGTAGTAGTTGCCACCAGGAGCACCGATACCCATGGCATGGATTTTCTCTATGCCGCCTACTTGCTCTACAATTTGCATCACTGCCTTAACTGCATCTTCGACGTATGCTTCTACGTTTGGGAATCCTTGTGTTTTAATAGAGGTTGTGGTTAACACTTTACCTTCTCTATCAATGATGCCAAACACAGAATTAGTTCCGCCTAAATCCAGACCTATTACTAATGATTTTACATCGTATTCCATATTCCGAAACTTTGTCTTTAAAATTGATATGCTAAGATAATAAATAGGTGTATTATCTTTGCTTAATCAAATGCTTTATTAATGGTTGTTTGGTTTTTAAAATATTTTATTTTGCAAAGTTACATCATTTATCATTACATACAAGTATTTTATGGTTAATATTTCTAAAACTAATTAACTTTTGCGTTTCAACCTTTTTATGGATGCTAATAAGTGGAGAGTATACACTATATCAATTAGTTACGTGTTTTAAATTTTGCTCTAAAGATATTGCTCTTCAACTCTATTTATAATCTGGTGTTAGGGGATGTTGAGGCCAAAAATGGTTCAAAATCGTTTGTTTTTCTAAGGGTTAAGGTTTATTAACTATAAAAGCGTGGGTTCGATATATAAAAGAACTATCTTTGCAAATAAAAATAATTAGTTATGAAGTCAGATTTACTAAAATATATTAGAAAGATAAATGCTAAGCCTTCAGTGCAGCGTAGATTGTTGGAACAGTTTGTCTCTGATGGAGCTTCGACAATCCCTGAGATATCGAAGGCGATAGGAGTAAGTCTGCCTACTGCCACTACTGCTCTAAACGAACTGATTGAGGCTGGTCTTGTGAGAGAAATAGGAAAGAGAGATAACTCTTCGGGTCGTATCCCTATGGTATATGACTTGGTGCCCACTGCAGGTTATTTTGTTGGTGTGAATCCTGAAATGGATTGTTTGACACTTGCAGCAAGTGACTTCTGTGGCAATCTAATAACTGAAAAGATAAGTATACCTTATATATATGAGAACACTCCCAAGAACTTAGAGCAACTCTGTGGAATCATTAACGACTTTGTAGCAAGTCTGCCGTTCGGCAAAGAGGAAATTCTTATGGTTTGTGTGAATTTTGCAGAACGTGTCTGTCCTTTCGAAGGTAGAGCGTACAATATGTTTACTTTCTTGAAAGAATCGCTTGTCACAAAGTTCACTGAACTCATTCAGTTGCCAGTTTGCATAGAGAACGATACCCGAAGCATGGCTTTTGCTGAATTCAGTAAAGGATGTTGCAAGGGCCTGAAAAATGTGATCTTCGTTAACATCTGCTGGGGCTTAGGAATCGGAATTATCATCGATGGTAAACTTTACTATGGTAAGTCTGGATATTCTGGCGAGTTTGGTCACATGACAGCCTACAACAACAACATCATCTGTCATTGCGGCAAGATAGGATGTATAGAAACAGAAGTTTCAGGCAGAGCTCTAAAGAGAAAGCTGACACAGAAAATTCTTGACGGAAAGGTTTCGATACTTTCTGACAAGGTTTTAAATAAGAAAGAGGAGCTCTCATTGCGTGACATCTTAGATGCCATTGCAAAAGAAGATGTGCTTTGCGTAGCAACATTGCAGCAAATTGCCGACGAACTCGGCAAACAGTTGGCTGGTATCATCAATATCTTCAATCCTGAGATGTTAGTAGTAGGCGGTGAGATGTCGGTTGCTGGCGACTACTTGACATTGCCTGTCAATATGGGAATCAAAAAATATTCGCTCAACATCATGAATGAAGATTCTCTGATCGCGACCTCCGAACTTAAAGGTCTCGCAGGTATCACAGGTGCTTGTCTCATGGCAAGACACCGACTCCTAAACGATGGAATATAAATAAAAGTATCAATATTCTCGGGCTGTCATGAAAGAGGAAAAATACAGAAAAACAGAAGAAAACTTGTGGATTTTGTTTTTTTTCCGTACTTTTGTCGTAAAGTAAAGAACAGAATATGAACAGAAAGAAGATATTTTCCGTGCTTCTTGTCCTTATGGTGGCATTTGCAGCACATGCTAAATCATTGAGAGAACTTTGGGTGTCGATGCCCGACACACTGGTGCCTTCACTAACTCAGAATATGCGAGTAGAGTTTGCTGAACTGCAAGATATGAAGGTGAGGGCAGAGGTTACTACCTCTTTAGGCGATACGAGTGTGATGGATACGCTTACCACAGATTTTATGCAAGTAAGACTCAATCACGTTTGTACACTTCAGTTCAAAATACTACCTCAGACGGATGGTGATTCTATTATTTGTATGGTTAGGACTTTGGCAGCTCCAGAGAAAGAGAGCGAGGTGATGCTTTTTGATCAACAGTGGCGACCACTCGAATTGAAAAGATGTTTCGATGGAGGTGACTTACAGAGTGTATGCGAAAGTCTCATACAGAAACCTGATACGATGAGTGTAACTCGTTTCGAAGAATTGAAGGCGATGGTAGAACCCAAGATGATGAGTGCTTTACTGATGCAGCATGAGGACGCTATCGTTTTTCGATTGGCGTTACCATTACTATCTGCAGAAGATAAAAAACTCATTCTTCCCATAAAAGTGCAAAGGAAATTTAAATGGAATGGCAGGATGTTTAATAGAAGTTAAATAGGCGATTTTTCTTTGTATAAATACTTGCTGTTTTATAGAAAAGTATTACCTTTGCAATGTGTTTTTCATGGTATTAGATTATTAAGGTTAATAAAAGATTGGTTGTCGTGAGACAATCAATTTTTTTTTCCTCACTCAACAAGGCTTGTGGCTTTATTGAGGGTCAGCGGATTTTTCCGGTTGGTAACACCGTATGTTAGGAATAAAGTCGTACC